>NZ_CP015196.1:1737500-2037500 GCF_001623565.1 Streptococcus marmotae
AATGGGGAACAGTTTCCTGGTTACACCCTAACCATTGGGAAAAAGGTGATTGGTGAGATTGCGGAATTGGCAGAACACCATTTTGCGGTTGTAAAAAACGGAAATACAGAAAGTTTTTATAAAAAACTCGAAAAAGCAGTCGGAAATGTGATTGAAAATTACAATTTACATCATTAACCTCTTGTAATGGTGACTATTTTATGATAGAATAGTCACTATCGGTACTTGGGAGAGATAGCGAAGAGGCTAAACGCGGCGGACTGTAAATCCGCTCCTTCGGGTTCGGGGGTTCGAATCCCTCTCTCTCCATATCTAAGATACAAAGACCGCGGAAATTGACAGAAAAAATAGGAAATTGGCGAATTGAACATTGTTCAAGAGACAATTTATCTTTTTTTCCGAAATTTCAGGTCGTGTTCAATTAGATAGGATACGAGTGCGTTAAAAATCCCGTATGAAAATAGAAGAGTGACGCTGAGTCTTTAGACTCAAGGAAGTCTGTACTTAAAGCTAGCCACAGCTGTGATCCGGTTAAAACCGGAACAGTTGCGTCTCTTTTTCACTAGGGATTTAGCACGAGTTCAGTTCTAAATGAACTGGATAGTTAGTATCAATTTTGGGGTATAGCCAAGCGGTAAGGCAAGGGACTTTGACTCCCTCATGCGTTGGTTCGAATCCAGCTACCCCAGTCAAGGTATTAGGAAGTTCCTAATTCGTCAAAGATGCTTTTTTGTTTGTCCTTGCGTGTGCCTTAATAAAATATATTTTATGTTGAGTCGGGAGACTTGATTGTCGGAGGTTTTTTTATAATGAACGAATTTGAAGATTTGTTGAACAGTGTAAGTGAAGTTGCACCTGGTGATGTGGTAACTGCAGAAGTATTGACAGTAGATGCTGGTCAAGCGAATGTAGCTATTTCTGGAACTGGTGTTGAAGGTGTCCTAACTCTTCGTGAGTTGACAAACGACCGTGAAGCTGACATCAACGAACTGGTTAAAGTTGGTGAAACACTTGAATTACTTGTTCTTCGCCAAGTTGTTGGTAAAGATACAGACACTGTTACCTATCTTGTATCGAAAAAGCGTTTGGAAGCACGCAAAGCATGGGACAAACTTGTTGGACGTGAAGATGAAGTTGTTACTGTTAAAGTAACTCGTGCGGTAAAAGGTGGATTGTCAGTAGAGTTTGAAGGTCTACGTGGCTTCATTCCAGCTTCAATGATTGATAGTCGTTTCACTCGTAATACTGAGCGTTTTGTTGGTCAAGAATTTGATGCGAAAATCAAAGAAGTTGATCCTGCAGAGAACCGTTTCATCTTGTCACGCCGTGATGTAGTAGAAGAAGTGGCTGCAGCAGCTCGTCAAGAAGTATTTAGCAAATTGACTGTTGGTGAAAACGTAACAGGTAAAGTTGCTCGTATCACAAGCTTCGGTGCTTTCATCGACCTTGGTGGTGTAGACGGACTTGTTCACTTGACTGAGTTGTCACATGAGCGCAATGTATCACCTAAATCAGTTGTAACTGTTGGTGAAGAAGTTGAAGTAAAAGTTCTTGCGATTGACGAAGAAGAAGGTCGTGTATCCCTTTCATTGAAAGCTACAACACCTGGACCATGGGATGGCGTTGAGCAAAAATTAGCTACTGGTGACGTTATCGAAGGTAAAGTAAAACGTTTAACTGACTTCGGTGCTTTCGTAGAGGTATTACCAGGAATTGATGGACTTGTACACATCTCACAAATTTCACACAAACGTGTTGAAAATCCAAAAGATGCACTTACAGTTGGTCAAGACGTGACTGTTAAGGTTCTTGAAGTAAATGCTGCGGATGAGCGTGTATCCCTTTCTATCAAAGCTTTGGAAGAGCGTCCAGCTCAAGCTGAAGGTGAAGAGAAAGCTGAAAAACGTGAATCACGTCCACGTCGTCCAAAACGTCAAGAAAGACGTGATTTTGAACTCCCAGAAACTCAAACTGGATTCTCAATGGCTGATCTTTTCGGTGACATTGAATTGTAATCGAAGACTTGCCTTGTGCAAGTCTTTCGCTTGCCGTCCTTAGTGTAATGGATATCACGTAAGATTCCGGTTCTTGAGATGGGGGTTCGATTCCCTCAGGACGGATTACATAAGATGAAAAGCCTTGATTTCAAAGGCTTTTTTCTCATTATGTGACTTTCAGTCCGTTTCGTTCCGTAGGTGCGAAACAAATGATTTATAGGTAAGTAAGGAGAAACGATGCTACATTTTGAAAATGATTATAATAAGGGAGCGCATCCTGCACTATTGGAGGCTCTTATTGCAACGAATGATTTGGGCTTATCGGGCTATGGTACAGATGAGTATAGTCGTCGAGCAAGCGAGAAAATTCGTCAGGAAACAATGTGTCCTCAGGCTGAGATTACTTTTTTAACAGGCGGTACCCAGACCAATCAAGTGGTTATTGATGCTCTTCTAGCTTCTTATGAGGGGGTGATTGCAGCAGACACTGGTCACATTTCTGTGCATGAGGCTGGTGCAATTGAATTTTCAGGTCATAAGGTACTGACACTGCCTCATCAGGATGGAAAAATTCAAGCAAGTGCTGTCCGCCAACTCTTAGAGACTTTTTATGCGGATGCCAATCACGAGCACATGGTCTTTCCAGGAATGGTTTATATTTCTCATCCAACAGAATATGGAACTCTTTACAGCAAAAAAGAACTGTCAGATTTGGCTACAGTCTGTAAGGACTATCAAATTCCACTCTTCTTAGATGGTGCACGTTTGGGCTATGGATTAGCAGCACGTTCGACAGACCTTGATTTGCCAACGATTGCGGAATTGACAGACGTCTTTTCTATCGGTGGTACGAAAATGGGGGCGCTTATGGGAGAGGCCGTTGTCTTTACCAAGTCTAATCAGCCCAAACATTTTACAACGATTGTCAAACAACATGGTGCACTCCTAGCAAAGGGCCGTTTGATAGGTATTCAGTTTGATCGTTTGTTTACCGAGGATCTCTATCTGCAATTAGGAAGTCATGCCATTACCATGGCTGAGCAGTTGATTGGAATATTGGAAGAAAAAAGCTATCGCTTCTATCTTAAATCTCCCACCAACCAGCAATTTTTATTATTGACAGATTCGGAATTAGAAAAATTAGAAAAAGCTGGAGTCTGCTATGGATTTTGGGAAAAATATGATGCTACCTATAGCGTTATTCGCTTAGCAACCAGCTGGTCAACCACTCAGGAAGATATAGACGCATTAGCTCAGATTTTATAATGTGATACGGGCAGAAAGATGAGTTTCTTCCCATTCTCTCTGTGTTTACAGTCACGACAAAGGCATAAAGAAAGTATCGTTTTCAGAAATCATTTTTTAATTGATGGTGTTAGTATTCAGAAAAAACGATAGGACAATTAAGTGGTTAACGAGAGAAAAGTTACTATTTTTTCAAAAAAGTTATGAAATGGGTAAAAAAATTGTACTTATCAAAAATCAGGATAGGTGCAATTTTTCATGCGTTTGTCCTGGTTTACAGTTTTTTTCTGTCTATCAGGCGCTAAAATTTGGTATAATGAGAAAATAGATGAAATGAGGATAGATGATGATTTATTTAGATAATGCGGCGACCACGCGTCCTTATCCTGAGGCTCTTGCAACCTATACAGAAGTTGCTTCAAAAATTTGGGGGAACCCATCCAGTTTACATCAGTTGGGGAGCCAGGCAAGCCGAATTTTACAGGCTTCTAGGAAGCAAATTGCAGACCTTATAGGTGTTCTGCCACAGGAAATTTTTTTTACTTCTGGTGGGACAGAAGGGGATAATTGGGTCATCAAGGGGGTTGCCTTTGAAAAGAGGCAGTTTGGCAGACATATCATTGTGTCTGATATTGAACATCCTGCGGTCAAGGAATCTGCACTTTGGCTGAAAACACAAGGATATGAAGTGGATTTTGCTCCCGTTAATCAGCAAGGTTTTGTCGATGTGGAGAAATTGGCAACCTTATTACGTCCAGATACAATCTTGGTCTCCGTCATGGCAGTCAATAATGAGATTGGCTCGATTCAGCCCGTTCAGGCTATTTCAGATTTACTCAAAGATAAGCCAACGATTTCCTTTCATGTAGATGCCGTACAGGCCTTGGCTAAGATTCCGGTGGCTACTTATTTAACGGAGCGTGTTGATTTTGCCACTTTTTCCAGCCATAAATTTCATGGTCTTCGAGGTGTCGGCTTTGCTTACATTAAAAATGGAAAGAAAATTACCCCTCTGCTAGCAGGTGGTGGGCAGGAAACAGACAAGCGTTCCACAACTGAAAATCTAGCAGGGATTGCAGCAACAGCTAAAGCTCTTCGACTAGCAATGGAGCGGCAGGAAGAGTTTACCCACAAAACTAGTCAGATGAAGCAAGTGTTGCTCCAAGGATTATCCGCCTATGAAGATATTCGAATTTTCTCCGGTCAAGACCAGTTTGCCCCGCATATTCTGACCTTTGGTCTCAAAGGGGTTCGGGGGGAGGTCTTAGTTCATGCTTTTGAGGAGTATGGTATCTATGTTTCAACGACCTCAGCTTGCTCATCTAAGGCAGGAAAACCCGCTGGAACGCTCTTATCCATGGGGGTTCAATCTCAGCTTGCTACAACAGCCGTTCGCATGAGTTTGGATTTAGAAAATGATATGAGCCAAATAGAGCAGGTACTGACGACCTTTAAAATCATTTATGAACAAACGAAAAAAGTAAGATAGAAAGAGAAACTATGCAGTATTCAGAAATTATGATTCGCTACGGAGAATTGTCTACCAAAGGCAAAAATCGGATGCGGTTTATCAATAAACTCAGAAATAATATTCAGGATGTCTTATCCATCTATCCAGCAGTCAAGGTCATGGCAGATCGCGATCGGGCCCATGTTTATCTCCATGGAACCGACTACAAGCCAGTCGCAGAAAGCCTCAAACAGATTTTTGGAATTCAAAATTTTTCGCCGTCTTATAAGATTGAAAAATCTGTTCCAGCCTTGATTGCTGCGGTGCAAGAAATTATGATGGACATCTACCAAGAAGGAATGACGTTTAAGGTCTCTAGCAAGCGGAGCGACCATGGCTTTGAACTGGATAGCCGTGAACTCAATCAAACCTTGGGAAATGCCGTTTTTGATGCGATTCCCCATGTTCAAGTCAAAATGAAAGCTCCAGATATTGAGTTGCGAGTGGAGATTCGTTCAGAAGCAGCCTATATTTCCTATGAAACCATTCGTGGAGCAGGGGGCTTGCCTGTCGGAACATCTGGCAAGGGCATGCTCATGCTGTCTGGAGGAATCGATTCGCCAGTAGCTGGTTATTTAGCTCTTAAACGTGGTGTGGATATTGAAGCAGTGCATTTTGCCAGTCCTCCTTATACCAGTCCAGGTGCGCTCAAAAAAGCACAAGATTTGACACGGAAATTGACCAAGTTTGGTGGGAATATCCAATTTATCGAGGTTCCATTTACAGAAATTCAAGAAGAAATTAAGGCAAAAGCGCCTGAAGCTTATCTCATGACCTTGACACGTCGTTTCATGATGCGGATTACCGATCGAATTCGAGAAGAACGTGGTGGTCTTGTGATTATCAATGGGGAAAGCCTAGGACAAGTGGCTAGTCAGACCTTGGAAAGTATGCAGGCCATTAATGCTGTGACCAATAGCCCTGTCATCCGTCCTGTTGTGACTATGGACAAGCTAGAAATCATTGATATTGCGGAGAAAATCGATACCTTTGAGATTTCCATTCAGCCTTTTGAAGATTGCTGTACCATTTTCGCTCCAGACCGTCCAAAGACCAATCCTAAGATTAAAAATGTAGAGCAGTACGAGAACCGTTTGGATGTTGAAGGACTAGTAGAGCGGGCTGTTCGTGGGATTATGGTGACAGAAATTACCCCTCAGGCAGAAAAAGATGAAGTCGATGACTTGATTAGCGATTTGTTGTAGGAGAAATAAAATAAACTTGAAATGAGATAAAGGAGTTTTATGAAAAAAGGTGCATTAACAGGATTGCTCCTGTTTGGAATATTTTTTGGTGCGGCAAACCTCATTTTTCCGCCCTCTTTGGGAGCCTTATCAGGCGATCAGTTTTGGCCTGCGGTAGCAGGATTTGTTGTATCGGGAGTAGGGATTGCGGTTTTAACATTGATTATCGGAACCTTAAATCCCAAAGGCTACGTCTATGAGATTTCACGGAAAATCTCTCCGCTATTTGCGACGGTGTATCTCGTAGCGCTTTATTTGGCGATTGGCCCCTTCTTTGCCATCCCTCGGACAGCAGCAACCTCATTTGACATGGGAATTGCTCCCTTGTTGAGCAATGGTGGAAATACTTTAGCACTCTTGATCTTTACGCTATTGTATTTCCTAGCTGCCTACGCTATCGCTTTACGTCCGTCAAAGATTTTAGATAGCATTGGGCGGATCTTAACCCCTGTTTTTGCTTTGTTGATTATTATCTTAGTGGTGATGGGTATCTTTAAATATGGCGCTAACGCTCCTTTGCCAGCCAGTGAGGCTTATACAGCTGGAAAAGCATTTGGAACAGGATTTATTGAGGGATATAATACGTTGGACGCTTTGGCTTCAGTTGCTTTTAGTGTTATTGCGGTCAATACATTGAAGCAATTTGGGCTATCTAGCAAAAAAGAGTATATGACAACGATTTGGATTGTTGGTATTTTAGTGGCACTGGCATTTAGTATCTTATATATCGGCCTTGCTTATCTTGGAAATCATTTCCCAGTACCGGCAGATGTTATGGCTTCAGATGCTAATAAAGGCGTCTATATTTTGTCACAAGCGACACAACATATTTTTGGGCCAGCAGCTCAAATTTTCCTAGCCTTGATGGTGACAGTGACCTGCTTTACAACGACAGTAGGATTGATTGTATCTACAGGTGAATTTTTTGCAGAACGCTTCCCACAACTTTCTTACAAAGTGTATGCAACAGTCTTTACGTTGATAGGATTCGCTATTGCAAATCTTGGCTTAACGAAGATTATTGCCTACTCTATACCAGTATTATTGGTCTTATATCCAATCACGATTTGCATTGTCTTGATTATTATTGCCAATAAATTCTTTCCGCTTTCCATACACGGAATGCGCTTGACAGTAGGGATTGTACTGTTTATGTCCCTTCTTGAAGTCCTCGCTGGAAAAATGGGTTGGACAAGCATCAGTATTTTCTTTACGAATCTTCCTCTAGGAGCTCAGTCTCTAGCTTGGTTACTGCCAGCTATTACAGGGATTACCCTCTCTCTATTTCTACCCCACAAACAAGAAAGTGAAGAGTTTGAACTATAAAAAATGAGTTGTCACATAACTGAGGTAAAAGACAGTGAGATGAGGGAGTTAGGTGTATGTTTCCCGTAATTTACAGAAGAAATCGCCAAATCCCCAAACTAACTTCATTTTAGAACTTTTGGGAAATTACGCACAGAATAAAAGCTAAATTCTCAAACTAACTTCCATAGCCTCTTAAAGTGGCAGTTAGTCTGATAAAAACGTTAAAAACCAGTGGAAATCCATGTCAGAGTAAGTTCCACTGGTTTTTATAATTGTTGATTTATGGTTTTTTTAGGCGAATGGTAGTTGAAAAAAAGAGCGCACAAAAACCCCTCATCTGAAAGCGTTTCAGATTAAGTTCCGCTATGGTGGAAGTTAGTGTGAGACGTTTGAGTGGATTTTATTCGGTTCGTTTTTAGGATTTATGTTGCAATACTTTAGGAGACTGGCAGACGTCTTCAGCGGGAATTAAGGAAATACCGAGAAGCTTAGCCAGTTCTTCGTCATAGGTAAACGTAAAAAGTTCATAAGCTGACTTTCCATTCAAAGCAGCACGTTTCACGCTATTGACATGCGAACAGACCAGGTTGATATCGTCCTGAGTTAAGGTATCAAAGCTCGTTCCTTTAGGGAGAATATCTCGAATGAGGGTATGCTTCTTCTCGATTCTTGCTTTCTGGTCAGACCGGTTAGGATCACAGAAGAAGAGGTTTACCTCTCCTCTCACGTCCATTTCAATATCATCGACTCTAGCGAATTCCCCACCATTGTCAGTTAGGATAACAGGGAATAACTCATGGAAATCTTTCCCTGCTTGAAAGAAGGCCTTCTTGATCTCGTAGAGGTGCTTAGCGACTTCAGGGGCAGTTTTATTGTCCAGAAGTCTAGCGAAGATAAAGTTACAGAAAGAGACATTGAAAGTGAGGAGCAGTTTTCCACCAATACGTCCTATAACCGTGTCCATTTCTAACCAAGAAGTTAGTTGGTTATGGGTCAAATACTTTTGGAAGTCCTCATAAGACCGTCCTTTTTTCGCTTCTTTAGGGATAGAAGGTAGAGTCGATTTGCGTCTTTCTTTGAATTTTACGGCCCTAGCGAGATCAATAGGAGCGATAGAAAGATATCCTTTACGGATGTGTCGATAGACGGTTGAGGAGCTGACATCAAGGTTATGAGTTTTAAGGATGTGATAGATGTGTTGTCCCTTTCTCACCCCATCTGAAATGATTTTATCCATGTCCCAGAAGGTTTGAGAATCGAGAGGTGTTCCTTCACGAGCCTCAACGAGAGTTTGTTCGTATTGTTTTTGAGCTTGTTTGGCGAAGTAGAATATTTTTTATAGCCACAATTTTGTCTTCTCTTAGGGCAAGCGTTACAGACAAAAGGAGCTTTATCAAGGAGAGGACAAGGAAGCCCATCACTAGTAGATGTTCTGATCTGTCTATTACGTTTGACTTCTTTGGAAACAGTAGTAGGATCTTTAAGGATGAATTGTGCGATGTTTTTGAAGGATTCTCCTCTTTCTAATCCTAGCTGGATATCATTGCGGTCTGAGAGGGTAAGGTGTTTGTATTTTGTCATCGTAAGAGCTCATTTCTAACCCAAACGTCTCAGACTTAATTCCACCATAAAAATCCGTTTTAGACTAACTTCCGCTTCGAAAACGAAAGTGGAACTTACTTTGGGAAATTACCCACAGAATAAAATTGTATTTATTGAGCGAAAATACTTGTCAAATCCCTTTAAGAATGATAGAATGAAAATGTTGACTATGCACAGCCTGTGCAACCGCTCGATCATCGTTTAAGAGGTTCGTCCCACGATGCTAGGCGAGTCTTCACAAAAAATCCGGGGTAAGTCCCAAAGTATCATAGGAGGTGCATAATGAGCACATACGCAATCATTAAAACTGGCGGAAAACAAGTTAAAGTTGAAGTTGGTCAAGCAATCTACGTTGAAAAATTGAACGTTGAAGCTGGTCAAGACGTTACATTTAACGAAGTTGTTCTTGTTGGTGGTGAAAAGACTGTTGTCGGAACCCCACTTGTAGCAGGTGCTACTGTTGTTGGAACTGTTGAAAAACAAGGAAAACAAAAGAAAGTTGTTACTTTCAAATACAAACCTAAAAAAGGTAGCCACCGTAAACAAGGTCATCGTCAACCTTACACAAAAGTTGTTATCAACGCTATCAACGCTTAATTTTAGCCTGGCGCAACAACACTCATCACAGAATATTGGAGGACTAACATTATGTTAAACTTGAATCTTGCTAACTTGCAACTATTCGCCCACAAAAAAGGTGGAGGTTCAACGTCAAACGGTCGTGACTCTCAAGCAAAACGTCTTGGAGCTAAAGCGGCTGACGGTCAAACTGTATCAGGTGGATCAATTCTTTACCGCCAACGTGGTACAAAAATCTATCCAGGAGCTAACGTAGGTCGTGGAGGAGATGACACACTTTACGCTAAAGTTGAAGGCGTAGTACGTTTTGAACGTAAAGGACGCGATAAAAAACAAGTATCTGTTTACCCTATTGCGAAATAAAAAGGTCCGCTGGACCTTTTTATCATTTTCTATTGAAATAATACTCTCTAAAAAAACAAAATCTAATTAGGAAATGAAATCATAGGTAGAACTAGAGTACAATAAGTTACGTGACGGAAGAAGTTGATTTTAGCTCTTTTTACGAAAATCTTATGAGTTTTTATTGTGCACTTATATTGTAAATTCAAGCTATAAAAAAGTGAGACCAACTGTCGCTTTTAAAGTACAGTTGGTCTCACTTTTTGCATGGTGTCAGAGTTCTTAATAGGAGACGTCAAAAAACAGTGATTTTTCCTTTCCTAGCTTTCAAGTCTGACATTTTTCATTGAAATATCCTTTCCTGTGTTTAGAGTCTGTTATTTTTTCTAAAAATTTTCTGACAATGTTCTAAGTTTCACTTTTTCAGATGAGAAAATCTTTTCTAGACAGGAAATCTTAATTTTTTGTCTGAGAATGCTCAGTCCTAGATAGTGGTCTTGCTTAGTGGTTTTCTCGTTTTCTTTTTTAGATAAAGAGTATAGGACTGATAATCACCTTTTTCAAATGATATAAAGAGTCCGGCATTTTTTAAGTCACTACCGGTGTAAGATTGTCCATCGGAGGTGATGTAATATGCATTGTCGTCTAGGTATGGAATTCGTAATAAATATCCTGTTTGAGATACAGAGTAAGTATTTCGAAATGCGACGAGGTAGTAGTTTTCTTTCTCTTCGCTTTCAAATAGCCAAGCAGTCGCATTATGATCAAAAGGAGACAGTAAACGGTAAAATCGACTGGTTTGGATCAGCTGACGTAATGATTTGTATCGGTTAATATGGTGTGCAATGACGTGATTATCCTCTAGTGAGGTTTGCAAGATATTGAGTTCATAACCCATATTGGTCGAATCTGCTAAATCCATGCGTGTTTGTAATGGTGTAGTGCGGTTGGTTTGATGATTTGGGACTGCTGAGACGTGGCCAGTTAACTGATAGGGATGAAAGAGATAACTAGCTCCATATTGAATAGCTTGACGATCGAGTCCGTCGGTGTTATCGCTAAGCCAAGTTTGTGGGAAATAATACAACATCCCAAAGTCTAGCCGTCCGCCACCACTGGAACAATTTTCAAAGAGCAAGTTAGGAAATTGTTGTGTAAGGTAATTTAATACACGGTATAAACCAAGCATATAACGATGAGAAAACTCTTTTGGTAGGAAGTGAGCAAGTTGACTTTCATTTTCAACCAAATGTCGGTTCATGTCCCATTTAATATAATCAACATGATAGGTCTCGATAAACGTGCTCAATGTTTGAATGAGCCAGTCTTGTACCTCTTTTTGTGTTAAATCAAGGACATATTGATTTCGGCCATAGTAGGCTGGGAAATAAGGTGATTTAACAATCCATTCGGGTTTTTCTTTACATAATTGGCTCTGTGCAGAAATCATTTCAGGTTCAAACCAAATACCAAATTTCATACCTTTCTGTTGGCAGGAATTTACCAGAGGTGTGAGATCGTTTGGGAATTTTATTGGATCAACATGCCAATCTCCGAGTGAAGTTTTGCTAGAGTTACGTCCAATAAACCAGCCGTCATCTAGCACAACAGCTTCAAAGCCAAGCTGATGTGCTTGTTCAATGACCTGTAACATTTGTTCTTCATTGACATCAAAGTAGGTCATCTCCCAACTATTGATCAAAATAGGAGCTATTTCGTTTTTGAACTGAGACGGGAGTAAATGATGGCGAGTAAAATGATGGAATTGATGTGACATACCGTTAAATCCAGCATCACTGTATACAAGAACGGCTTGAGGTGTTGAAAAACATTCTTTTGGACCAAGTTTCCAAGAAAACATCTCTGGATTTAATCCAATTTGAAGTCGTAATTGATCGTACTGGTCTCTTTCAATCAATTCAGTGTGATTACCGCTATAAATTAAAGTCAGTGCCCGCACTTCTCCATAACATTCATGTGCTAAATCAGAGATTGCGATAAATGGTGGATATTGTGGGCCACTAGCTCCTCGACTGCTTCCAATTCGAAATTGTCCATGAGTAATTGAAGTATGTTGCAATTGGAACTCTTTCTGATGAGAACCATAGAAGCTAGTGAGTTGTTGACCTTGATAGAGAGTATCGATTGTGGCACTAGCAAAGTGTTGAATTTCAATCTCATCGCTAGATAGATTTGTCAGTTTGCTAGAACGGATGATGGTATTATTATCTTTAAAAATAGAGTAGAAAAGGTCTAGTTGTACCCGTGAAGTTGAATCGATTAATGTTAAGACAAGTGTTTTTGCTTCATCAATGCTTGCTCTTGCATGAGGTAAATCTGGTAGATTTGGAACTCCGTTAAAAATGTTATAGGAATGAAAGATAGGTCGAAGCGTTTCGGATTGGTCAGCTAAACGGAGTTTTAATCCCGCTTCTTTATAATCTCCCATAAAAGATAGAGGACATTCCTGGGGAAGAAATTCAAAAGATTGATTATCTTGCTCCAAGGATTGGAAACTAGCAAAGGTTTTTTTGTAGCTGGGAAGTCGGTTGGCTCCGGAATAGTTCCTAACGGATTTTCCCCAATAGCGATGAATGAGGTAACGATTGTCCAGTAGTTCAATGATGTAGCTGATTGATTGATTGGTCAGGTGGAAGTAGTTCGTAGTAGAATCAAATGTGATGGATAACGTCATGTTTGTATTCCTTTCGATAGGTGGTTGGTGCGATTGCGGTTTCTTTTTTAAAGAATTTTGAGAAGGAGAGAGCATCCGAAAAACCAACGGAATGTGCAATCGTATTGATGGGATACGATGTCTCGATGAGCAATTCTTTGGCTTTTTTTATTCTGAGTGTAGAAAGATATTGCTTGGGAGAAATTCCTGTTTCTTTTTTAAAGAGATGAGCCAGATAATTGGGATGGATTCCTATGAAGTCAGCTACATCTGCAATTTGAACAATTTCATGGTAATGTAAATCCATGTAGTGTCGTGCAAGAGTTGAGACTTGCTGTTCAGAAACTTGATCCAGAATTCCAATTTCTTCGACTAATTTTCCTAGTAAAGTATACATGAAGCCATTGATTTTTAAAAAGGAGCTGAAAGTATTCTCAGAGACATCAAGCATTTGATTGATGAGGGCTTCATAATCTTCCGCATTTTTGCAATCAAAGACAAACTGATGTTGTTTCGATGCTTGGTAGATAAAATTAGACTTGATTCCTAAAAATCCTATCCAGGAATATTTCCATGGATTGTCTGTATCAGCAGTATAGCGAAACCAGTAGCCGGCAGGAATGATAAAGAGTTGGTTTTGCTGGATAATGTAGTGCTTCTCTTCAATTTCAAAAGTTCCCTTGCCCTCTTTAACAAAGAGTATGACGTGATAGTCACGGCTTCGTAAACTGTAGGAATGATTAGGGCGACAGTATTCAATGCCGCTACTATACAAAATGAGGTCTGAAATATGTTTATTATTGAAATCGGTAAATCTATCTGTATATTGTCTTAAATAATGTTCCATACATTTTAGTATAACGAAAAATCAAAAATAGTCTAGTTTATATGAGATTTTTCCATATTCTTGTATAAAATTTCCATAGAATTCCAATCTGTTATCCGTTAAAATAATAAGCAACAACTAGTTGAAAACGCTTTGAAATAAAAGGGAGGAATCTTTGGAAAATCAATATCGGAATGTATTTCATTTGGAGCCTGGTAAAGGCTTGTTAAATGACCCTAATGGGCTTGCCTTTTATCAAGGAAAATACTATGTTTTCCACCAATGGAACCGCTTTGAGACAAATCATTCTTACAAAGAATGGGGGCTGTTCACTTCAACAGACTTATTAGAATGGACACACGAAGGAAGTGCGATTTTACCTGACAGAAGGGAAGATAGTTCAGGTGTCTATTCAGGCTCTGCCATTATTGTAAACCAAGAATTAAGAGTATTTTATACAGGAAATAGCAAAGAAAAGGGACAGAGAAAATCGGTGCAGCTACAAGCCATTTCAGATAACGGGAAGACATTTGTCAAAGGCCATATTGCGACTCTAACCCCTTCTCATTTTACAGAACACCATCGTGATCCCTATGTTTGGCAAGCAGAAGGGAAGTTCCATATGATTGTCGGAGCACAAGATAAGAAAGGAAGAGGTTGCATTGCTTATTATCAATCAAAAGATAGTGAAAGCTGGCAATATCAAGGTATTTTCTTTCAATCAGATGACTTAGATCAAATGGCAGAATGCCCCAATATAGCTGATATGGAATCAAGTCAAATTCTATTAGTTTGTCCACAGAAACGAGATTTAGAACAAGATACAGATCTTTCTAGTTATGCAGGCTATTACATCGGAAGCGTAAAAAATGGAGAATTTTTTCCTCATACGGATATTCAAAAAATGGATGAGGGATTTGATTTCTATTCGCCACAGGTGTTCCGAGATCCTAGGGGACGACAGTTGATGTGGGCTTGGATGAGTAGGATGACGCAAGAAGAGGAATTAACTTGCCCAACTCAGAAAGATGGTTATTTGCATTGCTTAACGATGCCGAGAGAGTTAAAGCTTGTCAATCAGCAGCTATATCAACTACCTTTAGAAGAATATATGCATCATCGAAGGTTAGTAGAAATGATTACAAGTTCAGAGTATGAAATAGTAGCTACCTCGGGTATGGACATTCTTGAGTTAACTTCAGAAAAATCGATGGATGGATTAAAAGTAGAGATTGGTCATCAAACTGTTTGGCTATCCTATGACAATCAGCAACTGACCCTTAGTCGTAAGAGTTGGGTAAATGATTCAGTACAAGAAAAAACAATTTTCTTAGAAAATTTACGGACGATGCAACTATTTATTGATCAATCAGCACTAGAAATTTTTATCAATCAAGGAGAGAAAGTGATGAGTTTGCGCTATTTTAATAGTGATCCTAAAAAAAATTATCATTTCAAATCTTCGAATGATATAACAATACATTGCTATAAAATGGAGAAGGAAAAACATGGATAATAAGACATTAGCAAAAGAAATTTTACACTATGTCGGTGGAGTAGACAATGTGAAATCTGCTCAACATTGTGCTACGAGACTACGAATCATCACAAAACATCAAGACTTAGTCAATGTAAAGGCTATTGAGGACTTGGATAAGGTTAAGGGAAGTTTTTATAATTCAGGACAGTATCAAATTATATTAGGAACAGGTTTGGTAGATAAGGTTTATGAAGAGTTTATGCCGTTAATTGGTCAAAGGCAAGCGGGAAAAGTCGAGGATGAATTGCTAGAGACAGAAAAATGGACGTTTAAACGAGCTATTCGAATTTTTGGAGATGTATTTGTTCCGATTATTCCAGTTCTTGTTGCAACAGGTTTATTCATGGGGGTACGAGGTCTTTTGACTCAGGATACTATTTTGTCCTTTTTTGGTATGACAAATAAAGATGTACCCGTCGAATTGATTCAATTTACCCAGATTTTGACAGATACTGCTTTTGCCTTTTTGCCTGCCTTAGTTGCTTGGTCAACCTTCATCATCTTTGGTGGAACTCCTATTTTAGGAATTGTACTTGGTTTGATGTTAGTCAATCCAGTTTTACCAAATGCTTATTCAGTTGCTTCAGGTGATGCAGAACCAATGGTTTTCTTTGACTTCTTGAAAGTAGTTGGATACCAAGGCTCAGTTTTACCAGCCTTTGTGACAGCTATTGCTGCAACAAAGATTGAAAAAGGATTTAAAAAGATTATTCCAGACTCATTGGATTTAATTTTGCGGCCATTCCTCACTCTTTTGACCGGATTAATTCTTGGGATAGTTATTATTGGACCTATTTTTCATAGCGTAGAAATTTATGTGCTAAATACAGTTGAATTTCTTCTAACCCTACCTTTTGGTATTGGTGGTTTAATCTATGGAAGTTTTGGACAATTACTGGGAATTTTAGGGATTCATCATATCCTCAGCTTACTGGAAATCAATATGTTGGCACGTGATGGATGGAATTTACTGAATCCTATTGGAACATGTGGGAATGTGGCACAAGCAGGAGCAGTACTAGCAGTTGGCATGAAAACAGTTTCTACTAAAATGAAACAAGTTGCCTATCCTTCAGCCTTATCAGCAGCTCTTGGAATTACTGAACCAGCTGTATTTGGTGTAACCTTGCGGCTTGGTAAGCCATTCATCATGTCAATGATTGGAGGAGGAGTTGGGGGATTCTTTGCTTCGATTTTCCAATTGAAAGCAACAGGTCTTGGCTTGACTGGAATTCCTGGAACTTTGCTGTATTTGAATAATCAATTGCCACTATATATTGTGACAAATCTTATTGCATTTGCAACGGCTTTTGTTTTAACGTGGACAGTTGGCTATAAAAAAGAAGAAACAGTATAAAAAGGAGCGGCATTGGCTCCTTTTTATACTGTTTCTTTTTCTCCATCATCAACTGCTTTGAGATGACGGAAGCGTGGACTAGTTTCCGCTAGAAAGGCAGGAGAGCCTTCCATTTCGAGTTGCCCATTTTCGAGGAAAATAACACGGTCAGCATATTCGATCCCCTTTAAATGGTGGGTAATCCAGATAACGGTTTTACCTTTTAGCTCCTCCATAAAGGTTGTTAGGAGTTGTTTTTCGGTAATGGGATCAAGCCCAACAGTCGGCTCATCGAGAATAACGATAGGTGTTTCTTTTAGAAGAATGCGGGCAAGGGCAATTCGGTGCCGTTCTCCCCCTGAAAAACGCAGACCAGCTTCGTCAACCATGGTATCCAGTCCTTGTGGTAAGGCCGCAACCATTTCCTTTAGGCCAACACGCTCAAGAACATGCCAGACTTGATCGAGACTAGCCTTTTCATTTCCAAGGCGGATATTATTGAGCAAGCTCGTCCGAAAGAGATAGGGTGCCTGCTGGATAACGCCAATGTAGGCTGGAATAGCTTCGCCAATAGTAGCTACTGGTACACCACCCAGGGAAATGTCTCCTAAACTAGGCTGTAAATCTCCTCTCAACAGAGTTGCAAGGGTACTTTTTCCAGAACCACTCCGACCTAGAATGGCCAGCTTTTGTCCTTGAGGAATGGTCAAGGACAGTTGGTCAAGGACCAGTCGTTCATCACCAGCATAGTGAAAGCTGAGATTGTTTATCTCAAGAGTATAAGGAGCTTGCGGTTGCTGATTTGTTGTCGATTCAGGTCGTAGGCTAGGAAGAGCATTGAGCCGTTCAATTGAGTCCGCATAACTGTTTGTTTCTTGACTGGCAGCAGATAATCCTGCAAAGGCATCGATAATGGGAAGAAGCGATAGGACAAAGGCTGCAACCCAATTGGCTGCCCCTCCATGATGACCAGTAAAATGACTTCCCGCCCAAAGGAAAGTAGCAAGAATCAATCCACCATAAGCTACTTCAAATAGAAGTGCTCGCTTATTTTGGAAGGATTTCATCTTAGCTTGGACTGCCATCAGTTGGTCTTGTGAATGTTCATGGAGTGCAACATATTCTTGTCCCCGTTGGCTGAAAATCCAGTCTGAAATTCCCAAGACATTGTCAGTTAATTCTGTATACAGGCCATTTTTTAAGGCTTTTTCTTTTTGCTGTCTTGCTCCATTAACGAGAACAGAAACCAGAGGAAAGAGAAAAATCAGAATGGCCAGATAAAGGAACATGAAGAGCGCGAACCGCCAAGAAAAGAACCCCAACCCAATCACGATAAATAGGTAGAGAATCCAAGCGATAACTGTTGGGAAAATGGTCCGCAAGTAAAGATTTTGTAGGTGATTGATGTCTTCTGCTAAGAGTCCAATCACATCTCCCAAACGAAAATCACGTTTAATGAAAATCGCATCCTGTTCCAAGGTCTGATAGAGCTTGAGCCGGAGTTGCGAGGTCATTTTGAGAACCCAATTGTGGCTCGTCAAACGTTCCAAATAGCGGAAAACTGGTCTAGCAATCCCAAAGGTTCTAGTCAGAACAATCGGAATATAAACGAGGAGAATATTGGTTGGTAGAGAGGCAGATTTACTAATCAGAAAGCCTGAGATGAACATCAGAGCACCTGCACTAAAGAAGGTCAGAAAACCAAGAAACAAGGCAGCAACTAAGGCTAGTTTGTATTGTTTGAAAAATGGTTTGACCCAGTGGTCATCTTTCATGACACGAAACAAAGGAATATTAGTCATGACTTCCTCCCATTGCAGTTTTTAGGTGATAGAGTTTGCCTTTTTTGGCTAGGAGTTCTTCGTAGCTTCCCATTTCCACGATTTGTCCTTGATCTACGACCCAGATAGTGTCCATTTGGTGGAGCCAGTGAAGGCGGTGAGTGGCGAGTAAGACCAAGCGGTTCTCCATCAATGGTAACATTTTTTCCTTTAGTTCCAGCTCGGTTTCAATGTCAAGGTGGGCGGTTGGCTCATCGAGTAGGAGAATACGACGCTCTTTATCAAGAAAGGCACGGGCAAGAGCAATCCGCTGTGCTTGACCGCCACTTAGAGGACGAGCCCCATTTCCGATACGGGTGCCAAGACCTTCAGGTAGACTAGCCACCAGTTCATCCAACCCGACAACTGAAATCGCCTCTCGTACCTCCTCATCGCTGGCTGAAGGGGTATAGAAGGTGATGTTGTCACGAAGGCTCATTTCAAAGACATAGGGATTTTGTGGGATGTAAAGGAGTTGCTTACGCCAATCTTCCTGATCAAGGTTAGTGACTTTCTGCTGGTCTATCCAAATGTTGCCCTCGACAGGTGCTAGGAATCCACTCAAGAGATTGATAAGACTAGACTTCCCAGAACCACTCATGCCGATAATACCGATTTTTTGATAGCCTGTGAGAGCAAGTGATGTTCCTTCAAAAAGTTTTTTATCCTCGTAGGCCATGGAAATCTGATCCAATGCTAAGCGACTGTCTCTCGTCCATGGTGCCATGCTGATTTGTTCCTTGCGGATACTTGTGGTATTCAAGATTTCTTGAATACTTTGCATGGCATTTTTTCCGTCTAAGGTAGCGTGGTAGTCACTTGAAAAATCACGCACAGGTAGGAAATATTCTGGAGCTAAAATGAGAATAGTTAGGGCTGGAAAAAGCAGCATTTGACCGTTGATCAATCGAAGCCCCAGAAGAACTGCGACTACCGCAATGGATAAGGTGGTAAAGAAATCAAGAGCAAAAGTGGATAAGATTCCAATGCGTAAGGCACCCATGGTTGCTTTGCGGAAATTTTCACTGGTTTGGTAGATGTTCTTGGCATAGGGCTTGCTGCGACCGAAGAACTTCAAGGTATCAATACCTCGTAGCGTATCCAAGAAATGGTTGGACAAGAGCTGGTATTGTTGGTACTGACGGTTGGCTCTTGCTTGTGCCGCATATCCCAAGATAATCATAAATAGGATGATAATGGGAAATACAACGAGGAGAACCAGACCAGATTCCCAGTCTAAATAACAGATATAGGCTAGAATAATCCAAGGAATGATGCTCATATTCATCATCTTATTGAGAATCAGGTGCAGGTAATTTTCGACCAAAGAAATGCCGTCTAAGGTCATGGTGATGACATTTCCTGAACCTTCTTTTTGAACGATATGCGGTCCCAATTCAAAGAGTTTCTGGAACAGGTTTTCTCGTAGGAGACGCGCCTGTTGACTAGAAAAAGCATCCAACCGCTCATCCTTGAGGTAGTTTATGCCATGTCGCCCTAGATAGGAGAGAAAAAAGCATAGGATAGGCCAAAGTTGATTGTTTAGAGCTTGTCCCTCCCAGACACCCGTAATGGCCTGACTAATACCTGTTGCCTGTCCGATAATAAAGATTGCCTGAAGGATGTCTAATCCTGCAAGCAATCCTAATAGTTTATGAACACCGGACAAGCGCATCACAGCTTTATCCAGCATGGTGTTCCCCCGTTCCAACGACTGGTAGCTTAATCCGTTTTCTAAAGATATAGTAAGTCCAAGCAGTATAGGCTAAGACAAAAGGTACTAAGGTTAAGGCTACCATTGACATAATGCTAAGTGTGTAAGGGGAAGATGAAGCAGATGCAATGAGCAAATCGTATTTTGAACTGATTGAGCTAATCATGACACGTGGGAAGAGTCCTTGGAATAATAGGACAACAACGGTCACCAAGGAAAGTCCACTAGCAAGAAAAGCTGTCATTTCAGCCTCTTTGAGGACAGATACATGAGCCACTAGAGTAAGAAGGACAATAGCCACTACCAATACCAAGGTTGGTACAAGGTGTAGTGCAAAGAAGTCTGTCTTAAAAAAGAGCAGGGTCGCAAATGCTACCAAACCAAGATAGAGTACAAGATAGAGTTTCTTGGCATAGTCACGAGCACGAGTGCGGATATCGCCTTCTGTTTTTAGGCTGATGTAGTTTAAACCATGTAGATAGGTCAAGAGTACCATAGCGACTCCACCAACTAGTGAGAAGAGGTTGAAGTAGTCGCCAAAATGAGCAGACATATTGCCATTTTCATCGAGGGGCATTCCTTGAATGAGGCTGATAAACATCACACCAAAGAAGAAAGGAACGATGAAGGAGCCGATAGACAAGGTCCAGTTCCAGCGTTGCTTTTGCGCGGCAGGAACTTTGTGGCGAAATTCAAAGGAGACACCACGGATAATCAAGCCGACTAAGATGACCAACAAGATGAGATAGTAGCCGCTGAATAAAGAAGCATACCAGTAAGGGAAAGAAGCAAACATTGCTCCACCCGCAGTGAGTAACCAAACTTCATTGCCGTCCCAAACAGGGCCAATGGTCTGTACAATCTGATCTTTTTCCAGCTCATTTTTGGCGAGTGATTGCACGGCCATTCCTACTCCGAAGTCAAATCCTTCAAGGAAGAAGAAGCCTGAAAAGAGTAAGCCGATGAGAAAGAACCATAACAATTGTAAATTGCTCATGTTTAGAATGCCTCCTTATTAAATGTATCAATGGAAGAATAGCCACCGATGTGCAATCCCTCATGTTCAGGACCCTGGTGCAATTCTCGAATGACCAATTTGATCATGGTTGTTGCTAGACCAGTGAATAAGATAAAGTAGACGATATTGGAGACAGTCAGAGAAGCAACAGATACATTTGGTGACACACTTTGTTCAATCGTAAAGAGACCGTAAACTGTCCAAGGGTAACGACCTTGCTCTGCCACAACCCAGCCGAAGGTATTGGCTAAAAATGGTGCAAAGGTTGTGAGAGCTATTAGCCAGAGCATCCATTTCTTTTCATAGAGGATTGGATTTTTCTTTCTGGTCCAAAATAGTCCCAAAGCAGATACAAGGAGCATTAAGGTTCCAAAACCGGCCATGATACGGAAACCGTAAAAGAGGAGATTGACCATTGGGAAGTAGTTGCGATCCCCATATTGAGCAATCAATTCTTCATTGGCTGTATCCATTCCTTTAACGGCACCAGACATCTTATGGTAAGACAAGATACTAAGCATATAAGGAATTTTAACACCAAAGACTTGTTTGTGTTTGGCTTCATCTGCCCAAGCAAGGACAGTCCAAGCAGCAGGGTCGCCAGAATCTTCATAGTCCCCTTCCATGGCTGCAAATTTCATTGGCTGATCTTCGATAAGGGCTTGCATTTGCGCATCTCCAGCTCCAAGTACAGAGAGAGAGCCAATAAGAGAAATAATCAAACCAATACGAATAGATTTTTTATAGAGTGCTTGAGTAGTTTCAGTTAGGCTGTTTTTTTTCAAGAGACGGAAGGCTGCCATTCCAGCTACGAGAATACCGCCCATGGTAATAGCACCTGTAATAACGTGGCTGTATTCGTAGATGAACTGTGGGTTGGTAATCAAGGCACCAAAATCTGTCATCTGGGCACGACCATTGACGATTTCATAGCCGACTGGGTGCTGCATGAAGCTGTTGGCAATCAAAATCCACATCGCTGACATCAATGAGCCAAATACAACTAACCAGATGAAGGTAGCATGTAATTTCTTGCTGATTTTTTTGTTGTCCCAAGTGAACATCCAGAGTCCTAGAAAAGTGGATTCCATGAAAAAGGCAAAGAGGGCTTCGACCGCAAGCGGTGCTCCGAAGATGTCACCAACAAAGCGGGAATAGTCAGACCAGTTCATTCCGAATTGGAATTCTTGGATAATCCCTGTCACCACACCGACTGCGAAACTGAGCAGCATGATATTGCCCCAGAATTTCGTTAATTTTTTGTACTCTTCCTTGTTGGTCACCACATAGCAGGTTTCCATGATAGCCACCACGAAGGCTGTACCAATGGTAAATGGTACGAAGAAGAAGTGAAAGATAGTGGTCATCGCAAATTGCAGACGAGCCAAGGTTTCTATCGTCATAATAACCTCCAATTGAGGAGCTGAACAAAGGATTCAGCTCATTCCTAAAATTTTTATTTGTATATGATTCGTTTCTTGCTTAATGATAGAGGTCAAAGCGACCGTGTGCTACCAATTCCTTCAATCCTCCCATATCCAGAAGTGATTTGTTCATGATAGCTTTTTTGATAACAGAGGCGGGGTAGCCCTTGACTTTTTTATCAAAAGCAAGACCAAGTGCGTGGGTGTTGCCGATAGAGGCAACTGTTCCCTGTGATTGATAGACAAACTCTTCAAGCGGTTCGCCCTTTAATTGATGTTGTAGATTTTTGGCGACATGTTTCCCCATTTGGGTTGCAATCTGAGCAGTTGTTGGGTAAGGGCGACTGGTTGTTGGATCCATAAAGGCGGACACATCTCCGACGATATAGACATTGTCATGGTCAGGGGAACGCAAATCATTTGTTACGACAACACGACCGCGGCGTTGGTCAAAGCCAGATTCAGCTATGACAGGACTGCCGCTGACACCTGTTGTCCAGATGATAGTTGAAGCAGCGATAGCCTGTAGCTCTTCTCCTGTTTCGGCTGTCGCATAAAGAACTTGACCTGGTGTAATCTCTTTAATCATGCAGCCCGTCATGAGACGAATTCCTAGTTTGTCAATCAACTGCAGGGCATAGGCACGCAAGTCGTCATCAAACATCGGTAAAATACTAGTTGCTGCTTCTACACAGATAATCTCAATCTTATCTGAGCTAACTCCAGCAAGGTCTGCATAGCGCTTGCGTTCATCGACAAATGCTCCTGCTAGCTCAATACCTGTAAAACCAGCCCCGCAGATTAAGAGGCGCAGATGATTTTCATCTTTGGTTTCACGATAGGCAGCCATTTGATGTAGAATATGCTGATGAATGGCTTCTGCAGTTTCAATATCTACCATTTGTAGGGCATTTTCCATAGCCCCCTTAATGCCAAATGTTTCAGAGGTAAAACCGAGCGCAATGACTAGATAATCGTAGGAGAGTAGACCGCTTGTTTGTAACTGAACTGTTTGTGTTTCGCAATCAATAGTCAAAACCTGATCTTGGATAAAGGTCACTCGCTGAGAATCGATGACCTCTTGAATTGGAAATGAAATCTTTCTACTTGGTTGAGAACCAGCTGCAACCTCATGTAATTCAGTCGCTTCATAGTGATAGGGATTTCGATCGACTAAGGTGATATGAACATCACCTGCTTCTTTTTGTAAGGTACGGACAGCTTTCAAGCCAGCATAGCCCGCTCCTAATACTAGAAATTCTTTCATAGTATCTACTCCTTTCTAAAGTAAACCGATTCCCAGTGCATAAGTGAGAACTTGGACGGTAGAACCCAAGGCTAAAATCTTGATTGCACATGGAAAGGTTTCTGATTTAACTTGTTTTTTCCATAAGAGCTTGGTCTGTTGCACGATAAAGGGCAACAAGAGTAAGCTGAGTAAACTCGTTATCGGAGCAATTCCTAAAAAGATCTGACAGACAATAGCGAGTAGCGCCATTCCATTTGCAATCGCAAATAGAGAGAGTCCTCCTTTGATTCCAATATAATGAACCAAGGTATAGCGGTGATTTTGCTCATCTTCTTCCTTATCGCAGAGGTTATTGGCCAACATCAGATTGGCAATCCAAAGGGTATTGGGAAGAGAAATCAGAAAAATCTGTGCAAGAGCCCTGAAGCTCCAATCAAAGTCAGGAGATGTATTGAGGTAGACACAGATGAGACTGATCATAAATCCCATTGTAAAGCCAGAAAATACTTCTCCTAAAGGCAGACTCGATAAAGGTTTTGGACCGGATGAATAAAAGATTCCAACAGCGTAGCAAAATCCTCCCATGATGAGTAAGGGCCAACCAACAAACCATGCTAAGATCAATCCAATGAGGAGTGAGACAGTAAAGAGGAGCAACATGAGTCCTTCTACTGAGCGCAAGGATAGGTTTTCCCGCCCGATGATATTGGTTTTTGCTTGATAGGCTTTGTCCAAGGCGTGCCGATAGTCGTTGTAATTATCCCATACATCGACAAACATGTTGAACAAGAGCATCGCGATAAAGTACCAGACAATATAGAGGGGTTGTACTTCTCCGTATACATAGTAGCTAAAACAAATTCCAATTAAAAAGGGCAAGATACTCGCTGTTTTTGCTTTGATTTCCACCAACTCCAAAAAAATTGGTAAGGTCATTATCTCCACCTTTCTATCACATCTCTTAACCCTATTATTATATAGGAAAAGAGTCAAAATTGGAAATAATTAAAACTAAAAAATGAACAAAATACGGAAATTGTCAAAATGAGTTTTGACAGAATTGTATGAGTTGTTGGAAAAATTACATTTATTACTAAAATGGTACAATTTTAGTAATAAAAAATACTTTTTCATACCATACTGCGAATAGATAAAATAAGGAGATGTAAAAATGGTAAAAAGGAAAAAATTAAATTATGTTAAAGTAAGTGTTGCGACTATCGCACTTGTATCTGCCGGAGTTTTGACATTGACATTCTGTCAGCCAAAGGGGACAAAGAAGGCTGTTTCTACAGCCTCCTCAATCAGTCTAAGCAGTAAGAAAGTAGTCGTAGCCAACCCCTCATCGAGCAAAGAAAAAGTAAGCAGGAAGGAAGAGGTGAAAAAAGCGGCAGAACAGAATCAAGCTTCGACTCCAGCAGCTTCAGATAGGAAAGCTAAGGAGGAGGTGCAAGCTCAAGTTTCTGGAATAGAC
The DNA here is from genome assembly GCF_001623565.1 of Streptococcus marmotae. Taxonomy (NCBI): domain Bacteria; kingdom Bacillati; phylum Bacillota; class Bacilli; order Lactobacillales; family Streptococcaceae; genus Streptococcus; species Streptococcus marmotae. Next base: position 1,762,403 of record NZ_CP015196.1, read on the forward strand.
GTTAGCGCCTTAGCAAAGGGAGATTTTTCAAGTGTTACTGGAACCTGGTCAACCTATAGAGGAACAAAACTTGTATTTAACAAAGATGGATTGGTTGCTCTACAAGGAGATGAGGGAGAAGTGTCAACTGCTGTAACCTTGTCTAGTGGTTCGGTTACGGATAAGCGGTATGAAGCAGGAATCGGAGTACCTTATAAATGGGGCGCAGCTATCAGCTTTATCCCAGCAGGGGTGCCAACCTCAGGGGATAAAATTGTCTATCAACAAGACTGTATCCTCATTGCTCAAAGCGTTAATGACGAGTACGAGCCATTTTACAAAATATCAGATTCAACAGACATTCCAGAAGAAAGGAAGATTGCTTCAACAGAATCACAGGAGGAACAACCAGCCGAGACTCACCCGACCGAAACGGAAGGGAAGACAGACAGTAGTGAGGTTGAGGCGGAATCACACCAATAGTCATAAAACATCAGATTTTTCTGGTGTTTTTTGCTATACTAGATATACATCAGGAAAAAGAAACAAGGAGAAAACATGCAGACACTAACATGCCCTCATTGTGGGGTTGCCTTTCAGGTCAATGAAACAGAATACAGCCAGTTATTGTCCCAAGTTCGTGGGGCAGAATTTGAAAAAGAATTGCATGAGCGTTTGGCGCGTGAGACAGAATTGGTTGAGGAAAAGGCCAAAAATGACTTACACCGCCAATTAGCTGAGCGAGATAAAGAAATCGTAGAGCTGGCTGCCAAGTTGGAACAGGCAGAAAGTAAGACAGAACTGGAAATTCGCTCTGCCTTGTCCCAAAAGGAGCAGGAAATCCTGTCTCTCGAAGCTCAGGTAGAGAAAATTCGTCTGGAAAAGGATAATGAGTGGCAACTGGCTCTCGCTTCAATGGAAAAAGAACGTGATGCGGTTAAGACCAAGTTGCTCTTGCAGGAACAAAAGCAGGAATTGGCCTTAGCCACGACCAAGCAGGAGTTTGAACTCCAATTAAAAGCGGCGAATGAGCAAGTTGAATTTTACAAGAACTTTAAGGCCCAGCAATCCACTAAGGCAATCGGAGAAAGTTTGGAATTGTATGCAGAAGCAGAATTTAACAAGGTTCGTCATCTGGCCTTTCCCAATGCCTACTTTGAAAAGGATAATCTAGTGTCTAGCCGTGGATCAAAAGGTGATTATATTTACCGTGAAGTGGATGAGAATGGGGTAGAAATTCTCTCTATTATGTTTGAGATGAAAAATGAAGCCGATGACACGGTGAAAAAGCACAAGAACGAAGATTTTTTCAAGGAATTGGACAAGGACCGTCGGGAAAAGGACTGTGAATATGCGGTTTTGGTGACTATGCTTGAAGCTGATAATGACTACTACAATACAGGGATTGTTGACGTCAGCCACAAATATGAAAAGATGTATGTTGTCCGGCCCCAGTTTTTTATCCAGCTGATTGGGATTTTGCGCAATGCAGCCATGAATGCCCTCAAGTACAAGCAGGAATTGGCTCTGGTCAGAGAACAGAATATCGACATCACCCATTTTGAAGAAGATTTGGAAGTTTTTAAAACGGCCTTTGCCAAAAACTACCAGTCTGCTAGCACTAATTTCCAAAAGGCGATTGATGAGATTGACAAGGCCATTAAGCGCATGGAAGCGGTCAAGGCTGCTCTCACAACCAGTGAAAATCAGTTGCGTCTTGCCAATAATAAATTAGAAGACGTTTCCGTCAAAAAGTTAACCCGAAAGAATCCGACTATGAAAGCTAAGTTTGATGCCCTAAAGGAGGAGTAATGATTCGTAGCTACAAAGAGAAGGATGTTCTAGCGTGTCAGTAGTTACTACTAGAGTTGGGCTATCCCAGTCAGATTGAAGAGTTAAATGAGCGTTTGTCCTCCCTTTTGGCACAACCAGACTACGAATTGTTAGTCTATGAAGAAGAAGGACAGGTGCTTGGTCTAGTTGGCTATGCCAAGATGTACTTTTTTGAAAGAAATGGTGCTTACTTGCGGATACTAGCCTTGGTTGTTGATAGTCAGTATCGCAATCAAGGAATTGCAACAGCCTTACTCGATAGGGTCAAGCAGATTGGTAACGAATCAGGCTGTCAGACTCTAGCCTTAAATAGTGGTTTGGGAGAGGAGAGACAGATAGCCCACCGGTTTTATGAACACTATGGCTTTGAGAAAACCTCAGTTGGGTTTGCTTATCCATTGTAAGAAACAAGAAGTGTGAAGCAAAGAAGCTGGCAATCTGGTTTTATGAACCTTGACAAGCGAGAGTGAATTTTTTTGTTCAACCTCAATTCCATTTCTATGCTATAATAGTTCTATGCTTTCAGGAATTATCAATGTAAAAAAAGAAGCGGGGATGACCTCGCATGATGTGGTATTTAAACTACGTAAGATTTTAAGAGAAAAGAAGATTGGACACGGCGGCACCCTTGACCCAGATGTGACAGGGGTCTTGCCAATTGCGATTGGAAAAGCGACCCGCCTCATTGAATATATGCAGGAAGAAGGGAAAGTCTACGAGGGCGAAATCACGCTTGGCTTTTCAACGACGACAGAAGATGCGTCTGGTGAAGTGGTGGAGCGGACTGCAATTCCGACGACTTTGACGGAAGAAGAAATCGACCAAGCTATGCAAGGATTTGTCGGGACAATCACCCAGATTCCTCCTATGTATTCGGCAGTTAAGGTCAATGGCCGCAAGCTCTACGAGTATGCAAGAGCTGGGGAAACAGTTGAGCGACCTGAGCGTCAGGTAGACATCTATCAGTTTGATCGGATTAGCCCACTCCTTTTTGAAAATGACTGTGTACGCTTTTCCTTTCGTGTGCGTTGTAGTAAAGGGACTTATGTGCGTACCTTGTCCGTGGACTTAGGAACTCAGCTTGGTTTTGCTAGTCACATGTCTCATTTGGTGCGGACAGGTTCTTCAGGCATGGTGATTGCAGATGCGCTGACCATTGAAGAAATTGCCCGCTTAGTGGAAATGGATGATGCCACATTTTTGCAACCGATTGAGCAAGGAATTGGTGATATGCCAAGAGTTTTGCTGACGGAAGAAGAAGTAGCAGATGTAAAACATGGGCGTTTTGTGGTACTAGATAGGTCAGAAGATGTCATTGCAGCTTTCTTTGAAGGGCAATTGGTTGCCATGTTAGAAAAAAGAGAAGGTTCCTATAAGCCTAGAAAGGTTTTTATCTAGGTCTTTTTCAGAGCTTTATGATACAATAATACAATGATGAAACGGATAACAATAAACGATTATAAAGACATTCAGCCCCAAGGAGACACCGTGTTGGTATTGGGGTATTTTGACGGCATTCATTTAGGACATAAGGCCTTGTTAGATAAGGCGCGTGCAATAGCAGATCAACGTGGCTTGACGGTAACTGTTCTGACCTTTCCAGAGTCACCTCGTCTGGCTTTTACTCGCTTTAGTCCTGACTTACTTCGTCATTTGACAAGTGCAGAGCGCCGCTTCCAGTTATTTGAAGAGTACGGTGTTGAACAACTGTATCTGACAGATTTTACCAGTTCCTTTGCTGCAACAACACCTGAAGCGTTCATTGAAAACTATATTAAAGGATTGCAGGCTAGTGTTGTGGTAGTTGGCTTTGATTATCATTTTGGAAATACTAGAGCAACGGTTGCAGAGTTAAAAGAACTATTTGACGGTGAAGTAGAAGTGGTTGAAGAAGTCCAATTAAATGGTGAAAAAGTATCTTCTACCCGGATTCGCAAGGCTGTCCAAGAAGGAAAGATATACGAAGCCAATCAATTATTGGGCTATCCTTTTGAGACAAGAGGGATTGTTGTCCATGGTGATGCAAGAGGGCGGACGATTGGTTATCCAACAGCGAACCTTGCACCACTTGATGCGGTTCACTTACCGGCAGACGGTGTTTATGTTGCAGATGTTGTCATTGCTGGGCAACGCTACCGCGCCATGGCGAGTGTTGGGAAGAATGTGACCTTTGATGGAACAGAGTTACGCTTAGAAGCTCATATTTTTGGCTTTGAACGCTATATTTATGGCGAAAAAATCACGATTTATTGGCTAGAAAAAATTCGTGATATGATTAAATTTGATGGCATTGATGCCCTTATGACACAAATGAAGGAAGATGAGCGAACGGCGCTCACTTGGAAGGACCATGATTAAGAAAATCATAAATGACTCGCGCTATGAAGTTGTGATGATTGTGATGGCAGTGCTCTACGTAGTGCTGATTGGCAGTGAAATGTTGGCCCTTGTTTCCTCTCAGAGCCTATGGTATCATGTGTTTGATACTCTATTTTGGGGGATTTTTGTTTTTGATTACAGCAGTAATCTCTATTATGCAGAGGATAAAGGTGAGTATGTCCGAAAGAACCTTCTTGATCTGATTGCCATCCTCCCATTTGTTCAGCTTGCGGCCTTTTTCAGAATCGGTCGCATTGCCCGCTTTGCAAAATTATTTAGGGTGCTCAAGTTTACACGGCTGATTGCAGTATCCAGTAAGCTGTGGGATGTTCTGCGCAAATTGATGAATACTAGCGGTTTGTATAAAATCTTGGCGCTCAATTTTGTAGCAGTCATGGTGGCCAGTCTTGTTTTATCGATTGTTGAAAAGCAATCCTTTCTAAATGCACTCTGGTGGTCTATCGTGACCACAACAACCGTTGGCTATGGGGATATTGTGCCCCAGACAGCCATTACCAAAGCCATTGCGATTTTGCTCATGCTGATTGGAATCTCGACCTTTGGGATGGTCACGGCGATTATTACTCGCTTCTTCGTTGATAGCGAGCGAGATGCCAAAATTGACGAGCTTACCTTAAAAATAGAAGAGCAAAATATCATCTTGCAACGCTTAGAAGCGAAAATAGACGTGCTATCACAGGACGGACATGGGTAAAATCTCAATTTTATCTTGTAAAAAGCGTCTATCTAGTGTATAATAGGGTGAGAGAATGATACAGAAAGGTATGCTAATGATTACACTATTTTTATCGCCAAGTTGTACAAGCTGTCGAAAAGCTAGAGCATGGTTAACCAATCATCAGGTGCCTTTCTCAGAACATAACATTATGACAAGCCCCTTAACGACAGAGGAGTTGAAAAATATTTTGGCTCTGACAGAAAATGGGACAGATGATTTAATTTCAACGCGCTCAAAGGTGTTTCAAAAGTTAAATGTTGATGTAGAGGAGCTCTCTATTTCAGAGTTAATTGAATTGATTGCGGCTTACCCGAGCTTACTCAGACGTCCCATTATTTTAGATGAAAAACGGATGCAAATCGGATTTAATGAAGATGAGATTCGAGCCTTTTTACCACGGAAGTATCGCAAACAAGAATTGAAAAATGCAACGTTAAGAGCAGAGATAGGACAAGGATAGATATGGAAAAGAATTATTCATATCCACTTGATTTTTCGTGGAGCACAGAGGAGTTATCCTCCGTGCTTTCTTTTTTGAATCAGGTGGAAAAGGCTTATGAAGGTGGGGTGACTGTTTCTGCCCTTCTTGAAGCCTACAATCAATTTAAAACAGTTGTGAAAAGTAAAGGGGAAGAACGTCGAATTGACCGTGAATTTGAAGAGGTTTCGGGCTATTCAACTTATCGGGCAGTCAAGCAGGCAAAGGAGCAAGGGAAAGGAGTGCTTTCTCTTGGAAGATAAATATCAGTTTGCAAAAGAGCTTGTTTTAGAAGCGGGAGAATTTTTAAGACAGCATTTAGAGGATGACTTGATTATTGAAGAAAAAGAGCATTTTACGGATTTGGTCACCCAATTAGATAAGACTGTTCAGGAGAGTCTAACAGCAAAGATTCTGGAGCGTTATCCAGAAGATTGTGTTCTTGGCGAGGAGAGTCCAGATCATTTGCCCTTAGGTCAAGGAAAGGTTTGGGTGATTGATCCTATTGATGGCACGACAAATTTCATCGTTCAAAAGGCAGATTTTGCTGTTTTAGTTGCTTATTTTGAAGATGGTCTTGGTCAATTTGGTCTGATTTACGATGTGATAGAAGATAAATTGTATCATGGTGGCGGTCAATTTCCAGTCTACGAAAACGATCGTCTCTTACCTTCTTTTCAAAACAAGTCTTTGAAAGAAAGTCTGATTGGCCTTAATGCAGGTCTTTATGCTCAAAATTATGCAGGATTAGCGGATATGGCAGATCACACTTTGGGAACACGTTCAATCGGTAGTGCAGGGATTAGCTTTGCTCATGTTTTGACAGGCCGTTTACTGGCTCAGGCTTCCTATATCTATCCTTGGGATTATGCTGCAGCAAGTATTTTGGGGGAGAAGCTCGGCTATACCATGATGACAACAAGTGGCAAGAAACCAGCTTTTTACGGTCGTGAGTATATTATTTTTGCCCCAACTGAAAAAATAAATGAAATAAAAAGGTATTTACGGTGATGGTATTACCAAACGATTTTATAGAGAAATACGAACAACTGCTCGGTGCACAAGCACCAGCCTTTTTTGACAGCTTTCAGGAAGAAGCAGTAGCAGGCTTTCGGACAAATCCCTTAAAAGAAACACAGCGGCCATTTGAACATCCGATTAATCAGATGCCCTGGTCTTATTATGGAAAGGTATCGGGTCGATCGGTCGAACATGTCACTGGTTTAGTCTATTCACAGGAGCCAGCAGCACAGGTGGTAGGACAGGCAGCCGCTCCTCAAGAGGGCATGAAGGTCTTGGATTTAGCTGCTGCACCTGGAGGAAAAACGACTCATCTCTTATCCTATTTGGGCAATACAGGCCTTCTTGTCAGCAATGAAATTTCCAAAAAACGCTCGAAAATCTTAGTGGAAAATATCGAACGATTTGGAGCTCGCAATGTCCTAGTGACCAATGAATCAGCTGAGCGCTTGGCAGGAGTTTTTGCAGATTATTTTGATCTGATTGTCTTAGATGCACCTTGTTCGGGTGAGGGGATGTTTCGCAAGGATCCAGGAGCGATAGACTATTGGTCAAGCGACTATCCAAGTGAGTGTGCGGAGTTACAAAAGGAAATTTTAAGGGCTGCGATGGACATGCTGGCCCCAAATGGTCAGTTAATTTATTCAACCTGTACGTGGGCACCGGAAGAAAACGAAGAGATTGTTCAATGGTTGCTAGAACACTATGAAGTGACGTTAGTGGATATTCCCAAAATCAATGGTATGGTAGAAGGAATCGGCTTTTCAGAGACGGCTCGAATGTATCCTCATCTGTTTAAAGGCGAAGGTCAGTTTGTGGCTAAATTTCAATACCATGGCGAGAAGGCTTCAAGCAAGAAGTTAAAAGGCAATCAGTCGAATCTCAATCGTGAGCAGAAGCAATTATGGCAGGAGTTTTCACAAGGCTCTCTCATGTTTAAGGCAGAAGGAGTCTTGCAGGTCTTTGGTGATGAGCTCTATCTTCTCCCACATGGTTTGCCAGATATTTCAAAGTTGAGAATTGCTCGAAATGGTTTGCATTTGGGAACCTTTAAGAAAAAGAGATTTGAACCAAGTTTTGCTTTAGGATTGGCCTTACGAAGCGACGAGGTCAAGTACCGAGTCGAGATTTCAGAGGAAGACTTTTTCCAATATGTCGCTGGACAAACCCTTGCGGTTTCAACAGAATTGACCAATGGTTGGTACCAAGTTTCAGTGGCTGGAAATGGTTTAGGTTTTGCAAAAGTTGTCTCAGGAACGCTCAAAAATTCTTTTCCAAAAGGGCTGCGTTTTTCATCAAAATAAATGGGTTAGAAATACTTTGCAAGTTAGAATGTTATATGATATAGTGGAATTGTGGAACTTTCGTGTAAATGAGATGTAATTGCAGGGAAAGCCACGCAAAAATGAAAAGGAAAAAGAAAAAATGAAACAAAAGCGTAAGCTTGGCCTCATCGCCTTATGCCTTTCAGCGAGCCTTAGTTTGTCTGCTTGTGCTTCATGGATTGACCGTGGAGAATCCATTACAGCAGTTGGATCGACCGCTCTTCAGCCCTTAGTTGAAGCAGCAGCTGATGAATTTAGCATTGAAAATAAGGGCAAAACAGTGAATGTCCAAGGTGGTGGGTCTGGTACTGGCCTATCTCAAGTTCAGTCAGGTGCTGTTCAGATTGGAAATAGTGATGTCTTTGCTGAAGAAAAATCAGGAATTGATGCGAGCCAGTTGGTCGATTACCAAGTAGCTGTTGCAGGCATTGCTGTCATCGTGAATAAGGAAGTTAATGTCAAGGATATTAGTCTTGATCAGCTCAAGAAGATTTTTACAGGTGATATTAAAAATTGGAAAGAACTAGGTGGAAAAGATTTAGAGATTTCCATTATCAACCGAGCAGTCGGTTCTGGTTCACGAGCAACCTTTGATACGGTTGTGATGAAAGGGGAAGAAGCAGCACAGAGTTTAGAACAAGACTCAAACGGAATGGTCAAATCAATCGTTTCCCAGACTCCGGGGGCGATTTCCTATCTTGCCTTCTCCTATATCGATAACTCAGTAAAGACAATTCAGTTGAATGGTTTTGAACCTACAATGGACAATGTTGTTACCAATGATTGGCCAATCTGGTCTTATGAACACATGTATACCAAGGGTGAAGCGACTGGCCTTGAAAAGGAATTTCTAGACTATGTCATGTCTGAAAAAATTCAAAAAGGAATTGTTGTTGATATGGGTTATATTTCAGTCAATGATATGAAAGTAACCAAGAGCGCAGACGGTACAGTGAAGGAGAAGAAGTAAGCATGAAAAATGAAAAACTTGCCAAAGAATTGCTGTCCCCTTCTAAAAATTCTCGCTTAGAGAAATTTGGAAAGAGCATTACCTTTCTTTGCCTAGCCTTGATTGTATTCATCGTAGCGATGATTTTACTCTTTGTTGCCCAAAGAGGTTTGTCGACCTTTTTTGTGAATGGTGTCAACATCTTTGAATTTTTATTTGGAACAGTTTGGAAACCAGCCATTAAGTCCTTCGGTGCTTTTCCAATGATTGCTGGATCCTTTATTGTGACGATTTTATCTGCCCTTATTGCAACACCTTTTGCTATTGGAGCCGCTGTATTTATGACTGAGGTATCGCCGAAATATGGTGCCAAGATTTTGCAACCAGTTATTGAACTCTTGGTTGGGATTCCATCCGTTGTCTATGGATTTATTGGCCTTCAGGTCGTGGTACCTTTTGTCCGCTCCATTTTCGGTGGGACAGGTTTTGGTATTTTGTCAGGGGTTTTTGTCCTCTTTGTCATGATTTTGCCAACGGTGACCTTTATGACGGTTGATAGCTTAAAAGCAGTGCCACGTCATTATCGTGAAGCAAGTCTTGCCATGGGAGCTACTCGTTGGCAAACAATTTGGCGTGTGACCTTACATGCAGCCAAGTCTGGTATTTTTACTGCAGTTGTCTTTGGAATGGCTCGTGCCTTTGGTGAAGCCCTTGCAATTCAAATGGTCGTAGGAAATTCAGCAGTTGTACCAACTTCTCTAACAACACCGGCTGCAACTCTGACATCTGTTTTAACCATGGGAATTGGAAATACGGTTATGGGCACTGTCCAAAATAATGTTCTCTGGTCATTGGCTCTCGTTCTATTATTGATGAGTTTGGTCTTTAACTTGATTATGAAATTTATTACAAGAGAGAGGAAGAGAAACTATGCACGCTAAAAAAGTTGATAAATTAGCGACAGGGATTTTGTACTCGATAGCGATTATTATCGTTGCCATTTTAGCTTCCCTCATTTTGTATATCTTGCTACGAGGTCTTCCTCATGTGAGTTGGTCCTTCCTGACTGGAAAATCGTCATCCTATCAAGCAGGTGGGGGGATTGGCATTCAGCTCTATAATTCCTTCTTCCTATTAGTGATTACGCTCTTGATTTCTGTTCCACTTTCCATGGGTGCAGGAATTTATCTGGCAGAATATGCGAAAAAAGGTCGCCTGACCAATTTTATCCGTACCTGTATTGAGATTCTATCTTCTCTTCCCTCTGTGGTGGTTGGTCTCTTTGGCTACTTGATTTTTGTTGTCCAATTTCAATATGGCTTTTCTATCTTATCAGGTGCCTTAGCTTTGACAGTCTTTAATCTGCCACAAATGACGCGCAATGTCGAAGATAGTTTGCGCCATGTTCACCATACGCAACGCGAAGCTGGTCTAGCTCTCGGTATTTCACGTTGGGAAACAGTATTTCACGTTGTCATCCCTGAAGCACTTCCAGGAATTGTAACCGGAATTGTCCTTGCTTCTGGTCGTATTTTTGGGGAAGCTGCGGCTCTTATCTACACCGCAGGTCAATCAGCGCCAGCCCTTGATTGGTCAAACTGGAATCCGTTGAGTGTGACGAGTCCGATTTCGATTTTCCGTCAGTCAGAAACGCTGGCAGTTCACATCTGGAAGGTAAATAGTGAAGGAACGATTCCAGATGCAACGCAGGTTTCAGCTGGTAGTGCAGCTATTCTCTTGATTTTCATTTTGATTTTCAATGTATCTGCACGTTATATCGGTAAAAAATTGCATGCAAAATTAACATCTGCAGCCTAGAGTAGAGGAGAAAAAATGGCAGAATACAATTGGAATGAAAAGCATATCATCACCTTTCCTCAGGAGAAGATTGCCTTAGAAACCAAGGATTTACATGTCTATTATGGTAGTAAGGAATCGATTAAGGGTGTTGATATGCAGTTTGAAAAACATAAAATTACAGCCCTCATCGGCCCGTCTGGCTCTGGGAAATCAACCTATCTTCGTAGTTTGAACCGTATGAATGATACCATTGATATTGCTAAGGTTACAGGAGAAATTCTCTATGAAGGTGTGGATGTGAACCGTCCTGAGATTAATGTTTACGAAATGCGTAAACACATTGGCATGGTTTTCCAGCGTCCCAATCCCTTTGCTAAATCCATTTACCGCAATATCACCTTTGCCCATGAACGTGCAGGTGTCAAAGATAAAAAAGTCTTGGATGAGATTGTTGAAACCTCACTCAAACAAGCAGCTCTATGGGAGCAGGTCAAAGATGATTTACATAAGTCAGCCTTGACCCTATCAGGAGGACAGCAACAACGCTTGTGTATCGCTCGTGCCATTTCTGTGAAACCAGAAATTCTCCTCATGGATGAGCCTGCTTCGGCACTTGATCCGATTGCGACCATGCAGTTGGAAGAAACCATGTTTGAATTGAAGAAAAACTATACGATTATCATTGTGACCCACAACATGCAACAAGCAGCGCGCGCCAGTGATTACACAGCCTTCTTTTATTTGGGAGATTTGATTGAGTATGATAAAACAGCCAATATCTTCCAAAATGCCAAATTACAATCAACAAACGACTACGTGTCAGGACACTTTGGATAGAAAGGAACTTTAATGACAGCACCGATTTTACAAGTCAAAGACTTGTCTGTTTATTACAATAAGAAAAAGGCCTTAAAAAATGTTTCCATTGACTTCTATCCAAATGAAATCACAGCCCTGATTGGGCCGTCTGGTTCTGGGAAATCAACGCTCTTACGTTCGATTAACCGCATGGGAGATTTGAATCCGGAGGTGACCTTGACAGGAGCGATTGATTACAATGGTCGAAATATTTACAGTCCCCGTACGGATACGGTTGATTTGCGAAAAGAGATTGGAATGGTATTCCAACAGCCCAATCCTTTCCCAATGACCATTTATGAAAATGTGGTATATGGCTTGCGAATTAATGGAGTGAAAGACAAGCATATTTTAGACGAGGCTGTTGAGACTTCCTTGATTGGAGCTTCCATTTGGGATGAGGTCAAGGACCGCTTGCATGATTCTGCGATCGGCTTATCGGGTGGACAGCAGCAACGGGTCTGTGTGGCACGGGTTCTTGCAACGAGCCCTAAAATCATCTTGCTGGACGAACCAACATCCGCCCTTGATCCTATCTCAGCTGGAAAGATTGAAGAAACCTTGTATGGCTTGAAGGACAAGTACACTATGGTCTTGGTGACACGTTCTATGCAGCAAGCCTCACGTATTTCAAACAGAACAGGCTTTTTCCTCGATGGTGATTTGATTGAGTATAATAAGACCAAGGAAGTCTTCTTGAATCCTCGAAATAAGGAAACGGAAGATTACATCACAGGAAAATTTGGATAAGAAAAAGGAACACCAACTATGTTAAGAACACAATTTGAAGAAGAACTAGATAAATTGCACAATCAATTCTATGCGATGGGAAATGAAGTTCTTGGACAAATCAATAATACTGTACAAGCCTTTATCTCGCATGACCGCGAATTGGCAAAAGAAGTGATTGAATCAGATGCCAAAATCAATGCTTTTGAAATTAAACTAGAGAAAAAATCACTTGAAATCATTGCCTTGCAGCAACCAGTATCATCTGACTTGCGTACGGTTATTACTGTTTTGAAGGCTACTAATGACTTGGAGCGCATGGGTGACCACGCAGTATCCATAGCAGAAGCGGCTATTCGAATGAAAGGAGAAGTCCGTATTAAAGTTGTTGAGGCTGAAATCAAGAAAATGGGGCGAGAAGTCCGTCGCTTAGTTGAGTCTGCCTTGGAATTATACCTCAATGGTGGCGAAACGGAGCAGGCGTATGAACTGGCAGCCCACGACGAAGTCATCAATCAGTATTACAACAGCATCCAAGAATTGGCAACAGAAGAAATCAAAAAAAATCCTGATGCCTTGATTGCAGGACGTGACTATTTCCAAGTCATTTCCTTCCTTGAACGCATTGGTGATTATGCCAAAAATATCTGCGAGTGGGTAGTCTACCTACGCACAGGAAACATTACGGAATTGTAAAAAATCTGGACACTTGTCCAGTTTTTTTAGCTTCTTTTAAGTTTGCTGGTGTAGAATCAACTATAATGATATAATGGAAAAACAGGAGAGAATAGGATGATTAAGATTTTATTAGTAGAAGACGATGTAAGTTTATCCAATTCAGTCTTTGATTTTTTAGATGATTTTGCGGATGTGATGCAGGTATTTGACGGCGAAGAAGGCTTGTATGAGGCGGAATCAGGAGTGTATGACCTCATCTTGCTTGATTTGATGTTACCAGAAAAGAATGGCTTTCAAGTGTTGAAAGAATTACGAACCAAAGGTATTACAACGCCTGTCTTGATTACGACGGCCAAGGAAAGTTTGGACGATAAGGGACATGGGTTTGAACTTGGAGCAGATGACTATCTGACCAAACCCTTTTATTTGGAAGAGTTGAAAATGCGCATCCAAGCCCTTCTGAAGCGTGCTGGGAAATTCAACGAAAATGTTTTGACCTTTGGGGATGTAACTGTTGATTTATCGACCAATACGACAACCGTAAATGGGGAAGAAGTAGAATTTTTGGGGAAAGAATTTGACTTATTAGTCTACTTTTTACAGAATCAAAATGTGATTTTGCCGAAAACACAGATTTTTGATCGCCTTTGGGGGTTTGACAGTGATACGACAATCTCAGTAGTAGAAGTCTATGTCTCTAAAATTAGAAAAAAATTGAAAGGGACGGCCTTTGGGGAGCAATTACAGACTCTAAGAAGTGTCGGATATATCTTGAAAAATGCTCATTAAATTTCGTAAACTTTACCACACGGATAATTTTTCTTATTTTATCCGTTATTTTTGTTTTTACACTAATCTTTGGTTTGATGACGGTGATTATTTTCCAGCTCATGCGTTCAACCATGTATCAAAGCGCTGATGAGAATTTTAAGGAAATTATGAGCAATCCTGAGATGATGATGAAATTCGCTCGGGCACGTGGCTTGTCTCCTGAGGCAGAAATTGTCTGGGAAAAAAGTGTAACAGGAAGCCAATCTGATACAGAGGACGGAGTAAACGATTCGGCAGATGAGAAGTCCTTTTATTCCGCTTCCAAAATTCGTCTCAACTCAAATTATCATGTGATTCTTTACGATAGTAAAGGCAACCGGTTGAATCAGGTCGACTTCTTCTCAGGTTTGTCAACCTTGACCTTGGATAAAAAACCTCTTGGTACCATTACCGAATGTGCTGTAACGACTCCTTTTGGAGAGCAGGAGTATTACCGCTGTATAACAGTGTCTTTATCAGAAGATGCGATGGCATCTTACGCTGGATTAGATATCAAATATGCCACAATTCTTTTCAATACAAGTCAAATTAAATCATCTATTGCCTCTTATGAGTCAACGGTAATCCTTGTCATGATTAGCTTTTGGTTGATTTCGATTGTGGCAAGTATCTACCTATCTAATGTCAGTATGCGTCCTATCCTTGCTAGTTTTCAAAAGCAAAAAGAGTTTGTGGAGAATGCAAGTCATGAATTGCGGACACCGCTTACTGTCTTGCAAAACCGATTGGAAAGTCTTTTTAGACATCCGGAAGCAACGATTATGGACAGTAGTGAAAATATTGCCTCCAGTTTAGCAGAGGTGCGCAATATGCGTCTTTTAACAACCAATCTGCTCAATCTCGCTCGCAGAGACGATGGTTTGAAACCAGAAATTGATGCGATTCAGCCAGCATTTTTTGATGAAATATTGGCAAACTATGTGATAATGGCTGAAGAAAATGGAAAAACGATAGCTATCACAAATCAAGTTACAGAGACAATTCGGACGGATAAGACCCTACTCAAGCAATTGATGACGATTTTAGTCGATAATGCAATGAAGTACTCAGAAGCCGATGGTCATATCTGGATTCAAACAAGTCTCAAAGATAAGTTTTTAGTCGTACGTGTTGCTGATAATGGTCTTGGAATTAGCCCTGAAAATAAAAAGAAGATCTTTGACCGATTTTATCGTGTTGATAAGGCACGAACGCGTCAAAAAGGAGGCTTTGGACTAGGCCTCTCTCTTGCGAAGCAAATCATTGATACCTTACATGGAACAATTACTGTTCAAGATAATCAGCCAAAAGGTACTATTTTTGAAGTAAAAATTCCAAAAGAATTTCGAAAATAATAGATAGGGGGGATAAGCGAATCAGCTTCGAACATTTCCTCCCTTTCCGCTAAGACTTACAGTCATGTGGTTTATATAAGATTCTATTTTTTCATTGGGTTGCAATACTCATCAAGAATCAGAATCTGACGTTGTTAACTTACCTTGCGGAACTGTCGTTCTATCTATAGTTTTGTTGTCTAGTCAGATTTTGACTTTCATAGAGTACAAAAGACCTCAATTCGATCTCGTTGGGAGGTGCTGAAATACCGTTAGAGTGCCCACTTTCAGGCAAACGTTCATCTTTTGTATGGAAAATGTAAAATTTTTCAAAAAATACTTGACATTTTAGGGATAAATATATAGAATAGTAGCGTAAAGGATGTTACAGTGCTTACAGTGCTTACAGTGCTTACAGTGCTTACAGTGCTTACAGTGCTTACAGGGTCTATAGTGTCCTTATACAACATTATCTTTCTATTTTCAAAATAAGAGGAGGAAAATATGAATACGAAGAAAATTGTTTTAGCTAGTTTAGCTAGCGTTTCACTTCTAGGTGCAGCTGTTGTAGCTCAGCAAGTGATCAGCCCTGCATCAAATGTAGAGGCAGCTAGTGTTGCTCAAGTCCGTGTGGCAGTTATTGACCAAAATGGTGCAGCTGTTCCGGGTGCTACTGTTGACGTTAACATCGGTGGAAAAATCACAACCTATACTGCGGATGCAAACGGTTTTGTAGACCTTACTGCTACTACAGGTACTATGGTTGAGTACCGTGTTTCTACACTTCCAAACGGATACGAGCTCACTCAGTACAATGGCCAACCAGTTGGCTTCCAAGGTGTTGTGAAAGCAGTTGATGTGCGCCTAGAAAAACGTACATTGTCAGTGACCAACAATAACCCAGCTCCAGTAGAACCAGCTAAACCACAAGAGGATCCAAAACCAAAAGAAGATCCAAAACCAAAAGAAGATCCAAAACCAGTTGATAACCAATCAGTAGCACAAGTGCGTGTAAGAGTTGTCGATGAAGCTGGTCAACCAGTATCAAACGTATCAGTTGATGTTATGGTAGATGGCAAAGCTACAGGATACACAACAAATGATCAAGGTGTTCTCGAATTGACAACGAACGGTGGAGCAGCTGTTCAATACCGTATTGCAACACTTCCAGCAGGTTATGAGTATGTAATGTACAATGATAGCCCAGTTAGCAACCAAGGTATGTTAACAGCTAATGCAGCTAGCTTGCAAGAACGTACTCTTGTATTGAAGAAAGTTGGAGGTAAGCACCATTCTACTGGTCCAGATGAGACTCCAAAATCGGACAAACCAAAATTGGATCTAGATCAATTACAAAAGGATGATCAGTTTCCAGAAGGTGAAGCAAAAGTTATCGTGGCAGTTGTAGACTATGCAGACCAAAGCAAACCACTTGCAGGCGTTGGTATCAAAGTAACTGTTGGTGGAAAAGACTACCGTTTGACAACAGGTGCAGATGGTACGATCACAATCCCAGCTAAAGACGGTGAAACAGTTGCATATGAAATTGTAGACCCAGGAAATAACGGCTACGGATTTGTAGAATACGGTGGAATGCCAGTGAGCCACAAAGGTGAAGTGAAAGCTCTTAAAGTTCGTGATGAAAAACGTACCCTTGTTCTTACAAAAGGTGGAGCAGCACCAAGCGGTTCACAAGGACCTATCCAAGGCCCAGGTATGCGTCATAAACCTGGTTCAACAACCACAAGCACAAATACTCCACCAGCTCCAGTAGGTGGACCAAAAGCAACTACTACAAGCACAAATACTGCTCCAGCACCAGGTAACAAAACTCAACCGGGTATGAGCACTTCAACAGCGAAAGCAGCAGCTCCAGCAGCAGCTAAGAAAGAAGAGAACAAAAAAGTATTGCCTAAGACAGGTGATGCAAGCTCACTTCTTACAGTTGTAGGAACAGTTCTTTCAGGCTTTGGTATTGCAGGAGTAGCAAAACGCCGTAAAAAATAATTCACTTAGATAATCACTATTATATTATCTTATATAAGGAATTTAGATAGAGAAGAAGCTTAGATGGATAACCATCTGAGCTTTTTCTGTTTATTTATAACACTTGGAAAAAGACTACAGTGGTAGTTTGGTTTCTACAAACGGGAACTTTGTGAATCTTTTTTCATTTTTTTAAAAAAATACTTGACAGTTACTAGATAGAGTGGTATATTATTAACTAGTTTAAGAACCAGTTAAGTAATTAGCTGAGTTTATTTTTAAGCATATAGACAACTGGTTAATAATCGGTAAAGGAGTTATGATGAAAGTAAAAAAGGTTATTCTAACAGTGTTGAGCTTGATTTCCTGTCTAGGTATTGTAGGCTGCAGTAGGGAAACGCAGCAAAGTGGGCAGGGGCTGAAGATTGTCACCAGTTTTTATCCTATTTATTCTATGGTTAGAGAAATCGCAGGCGAAGTCAATGATGTCCGCATGATTCAATCAAATAATGGCATTCACTCCTTTGAGCCATCAGCCAATGATGTTGCCGCTATCTATGATGCAGATATCTTTGTCTATCATTCAAGAACCTTGGAGTCTTGGGCTGGATCGCTTGACCCTACCTTGCAAAATTCAACTGTTAAAGTTATTGAAGCTTCTCAAGGAATGAGCTTGGACAAAGTACCGGGTTTGGAAGATATGGAAGCTGGTGAAGGGGTAGATGAAAAAACACTCTATGATCCACATACTTGGTTAGATCCTGAAAAAGTTGCAGAAGAAGCTCGAATTATTGCCCAGCAGTTGTCAGAAGTGGATCCGGAGCATAAAGAGCTGTATATGAAAAAAGCTGATAAGTTAAGTCAAGATGCTCAAGCTTTAACCAAAAAATATCAGCCAATATTTGCAAAGGTCTCTCAAAAAACTTTTGTGACCCAACATACAGCCTTTTCTTACTTAGCCAAGCGTTTTGGCTTAGAGCAATTAGGGATTGCAGGGATTTCACCAGAGCAAGAGCCTAGTCCACGCCAGTTGGCAGAGATTGAGGAATTTGTGAAACACTATAAGGTTCAAACCATTTTTGTGGAAAGCAATGCTTCTTCAAAAGTAGCTGAAACGCTGGTTAAATCAACAGGAGTCGCCTTAAAAACTTTAAATCCTCTGGAAGCTGATCCGGAGAACGATGCGACCTACTTGGAAAATTTAGAGGCAAATATTGCCATATTAGCAAAGGAATTAAAATAGATGAAAAAGAAATATATTATTGGTAGTGTTGCAGCCATTGCCCTTAGTTTATGTAGTTATGAACTCGGCCGTCATCAAGCAATTTCTGAAAAAGAAAGTCATCGTGTGGCCTATGTCGATCAACAAGCTTCTCCAAATAATGTCGCGACAAAAGCTGAAAATTTGACTCCTGAGCAAATCAATGCTAAAGAAAATATTAAAGCAGAACAAATTGTCATCAAAATCACGGATAAGGGCTATGTTACATCGCATGGTGACCATTATCATTACTATAATGGGAAAGTTCCGTTTGATGCCATTATTAGTGAAGAATTGATTATGAAAGATCCTGCTTACCAATTGCAGGATGCAGATATTGTCAACGAGGTAAAAGATGGCTATATTATCAAGGTCAACGGCACCTACTATCTATACCTAAAAGATCCAGCTCATACCACCAATGTACGGACCAAAGCAGAGATTGCTCGTCAGCGTGAAGAACATGTGCAAAGCAAGATTGCTGCAGGAGAAAATAATCAGTCAGTTCCTCAAGAAGTCAAGGCCGCACGAGCGCAAGGTCGTTACACGACAGACGATGGCTATGTCTTTAATCCGACAGATGTGATTGAAGATACAGGGGATGCCTACATTGTTCCTCATGGCAATCATTTCCATTATATTCCAAAAAGTGATTTGTCTCCAAGTGAGTTAGCCGCAGCACAGAATTATTGGAATAGCAAAAAAGGTGGTGGGAACCGTCCTTCTTATGCTCAGGCTGGTAGTCAGAACAGTGCCAGTCCATCAAACTCAGACGGTCAGGAAGATATTCAAGGTTTGCATACAAGCAGACAGCAAGCTCCATCACTTTTCCAATTATTACAAGACTTGTATGCAACTCCACTTTCAGAGCGCCATGTCGAGTCAGATGGTCTTGTCTTTGATCCGGCGCAGATTACACGTCGTACGGAAAGTGGTGTTGTGGTACCGCATGGCGATCATTTCCACTTTATTCCTTATGCTCAAATGTCAGCACTCGAAGCAAGGATTGCTCGCATGATTGAGATTGGAAAGGTTGTCACCCCAGATGAAGAAAGACCTCAAACAAATACTGAGAGTGTGTCAGCACACCAGAGTGCTCATTCAGATTCGTCCATTCCTTCTTTGCATCAGTCTGGAAATCAACTTGATCAGAATCCTTCGCAAGAGATGCGAACAAAGAAAACGGGATATACGACAGATGACGGCTATGTCTTTAGCCCAACGGACGTGATTGAAGATACAGGAGACGCTTTCATCGTCCCGCATGGCAATCACTTCCACTATATTCCGAAAAATGACTTGTCTCCAAGTGAGTTAGCCGCAGCTCAGAGTTATTGGAACAATAAAAAAGGTGGCATACAGACTTCGTCTCAACCTCAATCAGGTTTGACTAACGTACAGAACAAGCCTAATTTACCAGAAAGTCCGCAAGTTGGCTTGCTTGGAATTCCAAATCCAAGCAAACCAGAAAAAATACTTCCGAGTCAGCCAGATGTGACTGGACATGTTCCGCATTTGAGCAGTGAAACGATTTCAAGTATTGTTTCTCATGGTAATCAGGAGCCGAGTATTTTCCAACTCTTGCAGGAATTGTACCAGAAACCGCTTAGTGAACGTCATGTGGAGACAGATGGTCTTGTCTTTGACCCAGCACAAATCACTAACCGTACCTCAAGAGGGGTGGCAGTACCTCACGGTGATCATTTCCACTTCATTCCGTACGCACAGATGTCTCCGTTAGAAGAGAAAATTGCTCGGATGATTGAGATTGGAAAAGCGATAAAACCAGACGCAACACCAAGTGAGCCGACTGTTCCAGCAAAACCAAGCAATCCAGTAAGGCCAATTAACAAGCCAAGTGCAGTGCCAACTACGCCAACACAGCCTGTTGAGCCAAGTAAACCAGTCGAAACTGTTCCAACTCCAGCAAATCCAATTGAGCCAAGCGACAAACCTGAAGATAAGCCAGCAGTTGAAGTTCCTAAAGATCCAGAAAGTCAGCCAGTACTGCCTCAGGATCCGAAGCAGGAGGAAGCCCCTAAGGCTGAAAAACCGCAGAAGAAAAGTATGTATTCGCAGGAAGAATTGGCCGCAGCACGGGCAGAAGGCCGCTATACCTCTGCTGAAGATGGCTATATCTTTAAGGCAGAGGACATCATCAGTGATGAGGGCGAGTCTTATCTGATTTTCAGAGACAATTACACACATTGGGTAGACAAAGAGTCTCTTTCAGAAGCAGAATTAGCAGAAGCCAAAGCCTTTTGTGAGGCAAAAGGGTTGAAAGCTCCTGCTGCAGATGATGTATCCTATTTTGATGCCAGCAAGGAAAGTGCAGAAGCAGTCTTTGAACGAGTGACCCCTAAAAAAGTGATTCCGTTTGAACGCTTGCCGTACAATTCAGGCTATGTATCTGACATTAAGAAGGGCAAGATTATCATTCCTCATCGGGATCATTACCATAATCTATCCGTTTCTTGGTTCAACGATTCAGAATCCTTTAAAGCACCGAGTGGCTATAGCTTGGAAGACTTGTTTGCAACCATTAAATACTATCTTGCCCATCCAGAGGAACGTCCATATTCGCAATATGGTTGGGGTTCTGTAGAGGAGAGCAAGGAAGAAACACCGAACATTCCAGAAAGTAAGCCAACAGAGGCACCTAGCCACCCAGAACGAGAAGGCAAGCCAAATTCACAGATTGTCTATACACCTGAGGAAATTGCTGCTGCCAAGGCGCAAGGTCGTTATACAACATCAGACGGTTATATCTTTGATGCCAAGGACATTGTTGAAGACCTTGGAGATGGCTACTTGGTTCCTCATATGAGTCATAGCCATTATATTCCAAAGAAAGATTTGTCTGAAAAAGAGCAAGAAGAAGCGCGCCGCTATGTAGCAGAAGCTGGTCTTGCAGATAAGAAAGAAGAGCCGACAGTTCCAACTACTGGTGAAAAGGCTATTGATATCTACAATCGTGTAACACCAGCCAAACTTGTCCCAGTTGAGGCTATGCCGTATAACTCCGCTTATGTTGTAGACTTTAGAGATGGTCAGATGATTATTCCACATTATGATCACTATCACAATATCTCTCTTTCTTGGTTTGATAATGACCATTACCATGCACCAGCCGGATATACCTTGGAACAATTCCTCGCAACGGTCAAATATTATGTCACTCATCCAGAAGATCGTCCAGTATCTGAGGACGGATTTGGCAGTGCCAGCGACCATGGCAAGGCGACTGATGAAGGAAAAGAAGAGACAGACGAGGTAGAAGAAACAGCACCAGAACCAGACGAAGAAGAATTGGAGCAACAAAGGTTAGCCGGAGAGTACGGACTGTCAGTGGATGATTTCCAAGACAGACTCGTCAAAATTGCCTTAAAATACAAGGTAGCTGTGGATAGTTTTAGTTACCAACCAGGACAAAAAACACTTTCATTGGTAACAAAAGATGGTAAAACAGTCCTTGTTTCTCTGGAAAGTTTAGAAGAACTTCCGGCATAAATAAAAACTAGTAAATTCCATGAGGGAATTTGCTAGTTTTTTTACAGTAAAAGCTTGATTTTTCCGTATTCCATGCTATAATAATGTACATTTATACAGTTTTGTCAAAAATAACGTATAATAACACATCTTAAAGGAGAGAGCAAAATGGTAGAGTTTAGACAGGGATTGGCGAGCTGGGAGCCGTACAAATTGGGGCAAATTGCTCCATATGATTTGGCCAATAATGAGAACCGCTTAATGGATTGGACAGGGCTTTTAGAGAATATCCAAGCCAATATGAGTCTGTCCGATTTGATGTACTATGGTGATAATTGCTATCGTGATGTTATTGAAAAATATGCCAACTATGCTGGTGTGCATGCTACACAAGTTACAGTCGGTGTAGGGTCAGATTTTCTCATTCACATGATTGTAACGACCTTCTTAGAAAAGGAAGATGTCTTTTTGACCGTTGATCCGGATTTTTTCATGTATCAGGTCTACAACCAGCTGCATGATTCGCGTTTCGAGGCATATCCCTTAGAGTGGGAGCAGGGCAGTCTACACTTGTCGGCAGAAAAACTTTTGATTTATGCAGAGCGAGTGGAGCCTAAGGTTCTCATGTTATCCAATCCCAACAATCCCTCTTCTGTAGCCTTTGATCCCAAAGAAATCGAGCAAATTCTACAATCTTTCAAGGGCTTGGTTGTCTTAGATGAGGCCTATATCGAGTTTTCAGATAGCCCGAGTTTTGTCAGTTTGATTGGAACTTACCCTAATCTCATTGTTTTACGTACCTTATCAAAAGCCTTTGGTCTAGCAGGTCTGCGGTTAGGCTTTGCCATAGCTAATGAGCGCTTGATTTATGAACTGGATAAGGCTATCCCGCCTTTTAGTGTGTCAAATGTTGTGGCAAAAATTGGCTCTGTGGCTCTAGATTACACTAATCAAGTGGAAGAGTCAAGACAAGCAATCATCGCACTTCGTCGGGAGTTTCTGGATTTTCTGGCTCAGATTCCGAAGGTTCAAGCCTTACCTAGTCAGACAAATTTTGTGACATTTACCTTTCCAAAAGCAGAAGCCTTTTATCGCAAGGCATTAGAACAGGGATTTGACTTCAAGTATTACCAAGAAGGAAAACTAACAGGTTATATTCGGATGGCGATTGGTCGTCCTGAGGAAATGGCCTTAGTGAAGCAGATTCTGCTCTCTCTTATGTCTGAATAAATGAAGTAGATTTCGCCAAAAACGTTTGACTAATATACAAAAATAGGAGTAAGATACTCAACGTTAGGAATAACAAGTGAGTTCTGCTCCTGTTTTATTTTTGTTTTAGATGAACTTTCGATGGATAGGGTTTGTAGCGTATTAGTCCATATGCTGGACTATTTTTGACAAAAAGTATATTTTATCCTTAAAATGATAGGTTTTGAAAGAAAATGATTGACAATGATTGACAATGATAGAAAAACGTGTATAATAGTTTCTGTAATCGATTGCAGGAGGTGAGAGAGATTCTTAAATCAGAACGCCAACAGATAATTGTAGAGACCATTAAGGAGCGTCAATTTGTGAAATTGGAAGATTTGGTGGTATTGCTACATTCTTCTGAATCAACTGTCAGACGCGATTTGGATGAGCTTGAAATGGCGGGAAAGCTTCGTCGTGTGCATGGCGGAGCCGAAAGTCTACCCAATCTTCAGGAAGAAGAATCCATTGTTCAAAAATCTGTCAAAAACGTTCAAGAAAAACGGCAAATCGCTCAAAAAGCTGCCAGTTTGGTAGAAGATGGGGATGTCCTCTTTCTTGATGCAGGAACAACAACCGAGTTCATGATTGATTACTTGGCAGCGACTGAGTTGACTGTAGTGACCAATTCTGTTCATCATGCTGTCAAGCTAGTAGATAAGGGCTTTTATACCATCATCATTGGCGGTAAGGTTAAAAAGTCAACAGACGCTTCTATCGGAGCAGTAGCACTGGAACAGATTCGGCAGCTGCATTTCACCAAGGCATTTCTTGGAATGAATGGTGTTGATAGCCATGACTATACGACACCAGACATAGAAGAAGGAGCGATTAAGCGGACGGTTTTGAACAATACCAGTCAAGCCTATGTCTTAGTCGATTCATCTAAATTTGGTCCGATTTCTTTTACAAAAGTGGCAGAAATCGAAAGAGCACATCTCATTTGTTGTCACACCGAGAGCAATCTAATAGCAACTATAAAGAAAAAAACGAGGGTAATTGAAGTATGATTTATACAGTCACCTTAAACCCTGCGATAGACTATATTGTTCGTCTGTCAACGATCGAATCAGGCGCAGTTAATCGCATGGATAGTAGTGATACCTTTTCTGGTGGTAAGGGAATCAATGTCAGCCGGATTTTACAACGGCTTGGCTATGCCAGTACCGCAACTGGTTTTGTTGGAGGATTTACTGGGGAATTTATCAAGAGCAGTTTGGCTGCTGAAGAAATTGGTACTCGGTTTGTCAATGTAGACCAAGATACCCGTGTCAATGTCAAAATCAAGGCAGACCAAGAAACGGAGATCAATGGACTAGGA
The DNA here is from genome assembly GCF_001623565.1 of Streptococcus marmotae. NCBI lineage: Bacteria > Bacillati > Bacillota > Bacilli > Lactobacillales > Streptococcaceae > Streptococcus > Streptococcus marmotae. Next base: position 1,786,622 of record NZ_CP015196.1, read on the forward strand.
CCGATTGTGACAGAGGAGCAGCTGGCAGAATTAGAAACCATTTTAGCACATGTCACCACAGAAGATACCGTGGTTTTTGCAGGTTCTGCACCAGCTAGTTTGGGAAACCAAGTCTACAATCGCTTGATTCCCTTAGCCAAAGAGGCTGGAGCAGAAGTTGTCTGTGACTTTGAAGGTCAGACCCTGCTGGATTCTTTGGCCTATCAACCACTCTTGGTCAAACCAAATAATCATGAATTGGAAGCCATTTTTGGTGTGACCTTCCAGTCGCGTGAGGATATTGTGCAGTATGCAAAAGAAATTCTTACCAAAGGTGCACAACATGTGATTGTGTCCATGGCAGGTGATGGAGCATTGCTAGTGACTCCAGAAGCAACCTATTTTGCAAAACCAATCAAAGGAGAGGTCAAAAATTCTGTCGGAGCTGGTGATTCAATGGTTGCTGGATTTACAGGTAAATACACGACATCTCATGACCCAATTGAAGCCTTGAAATGGGGAGTTGCCTGCGGAACGGCAACAGCTTTCTCAGATGATTTAGCCAGCATTGAGTTTATTAAGGAAATGTATGAAAAAGTGGAGGTAGAAATGCTATGAAAATTCAAGATGTCTTACGACAAGAAGTGATGTTGCTTGATTTAGCAGCAAAAACAAAAGAAGCAGTCATTGATGAAATGGTCACAAGCTTAGTGGAAAAAGGGTTTGTAACAGATTTTGATGTCTTTAAAACAGGGATTATGAACCGTGAAGCCCAAACGACAACTGGTCTCGGTGATGGAATCGCTATGCCTCATAGCAAGAATGCGGCAGTAAAAGAAGCAACGGTTCTCTTTGCAAAATCAAATGCAGGTGTCGACTATGAGAGTTTAGATGGTCAGCCAACAGATTTATTCTTTATGATTGCTGCACCAGAAGGGGCTAATGATACGCATTTAGCAGCCCTTGCAGAATTGTCCAAATATTTGATGAAGCCAGGATTTGCAGACAAACTTCGTCAAGTCTCTTCACCTGCTGAAGTTCTAGCAGTCTTTGATGAAGCTGAGGCAGCTGATAAAGCGAGTCAAGCGGTCGAAACAGCAAGTGTTAGCACAGGAGAAAAAGACTTTATCGTTGCTGTTACAGCATGTACAACAGGAATTGCCCATACCTATATGGCAGAAGAAGCACTGAAAAAACAAGCTGCTGAAATGGGGATTGACATTAAGGTAGAAACAAATGGTGCATCTGGTGTTGGCAATAAGTTGACAGCAGAGGATATCAAGCGTGCTAAGGGCGTTATCATCGCGGCAGATAAGGCAGTTGAAATGGCTCGATTTAATGGAAAACCACTTGTATCACGCCCAGTTGCAGATGGTATCAAAAAGACAGAAGAACTCATCAACATCGTCTTAAACGGTGAAGCAAGTCTGTATCAAGCAAAAGAAGGTGTGAGTATGGAAGAATCAGCTGAAACATTGAGTCTTGGAAAAGCCTTCTACAAACACTTAATGAGCGGTGTTTCCCAAATGCTTCCATTTGTTATCGGTGGCGGTATCTTGATTGCCCTCGCCTTCCTCATTGATAATGTCTTGGGTGTACCACAAGAACAATTGTCTAGTCTTGGTTCGTACAATGAATTAGCTTCTATGTTTATGCAGATTGGTAGCGCTGCTTTTGGCTTTATGCTGCCACTTCTTGCAGGGTATATTGCTTATTCTATTGCTGAAAAGCCAGGCTTGATTGCAGGTTTCGTAGCAGGTGCTATTGCAAAAGATGGTCTGGCTTATGGAAAAATTCCATTTGGGGCAGCGACCTCTGACATTCCAGCAGCTGTTTCTTCTGGTTTCTTAGGTGCTCTTGTCGGCGGTTTCTTGGCAGGTGCGGTTATCCTAGCCTTACGAAAAGTTCTTGCGCATTTGCCAAAATCTCTTGAAGGAATCAAATCCATTCTTCTCTTGCCACTGCTTGGCGCTATGATTACGGGATTTGTAATGTTCTTTGTCAATATCCCAATGGCGGCTATCAATACTGGTATGAATGATTTCCTCAGTGGTTTAGAAGGAAGTTCCGCAATCATCTTGGGACTTGTCCTTGGAGGGATGATGGCAATCGATATGGGCGGTCCCGTCAATAAGGCAGCCTATGTCTTTGGTACAGGTACATTGGCAGCAACCGTTGCAAATGGTGGTTCTGTGGCAATGGCAGCTGTTATGGCAGGTGGCATGGTGCCTCCTCTAGCAGTCTTTGTTGCTACTCTCTTATTTAAAGATAAATTTACAAAAGAAGAACGTAATTCAGGATTGACCAATATTGTTATGGGCTTATCCTTTATTACAGAAGGGGCGATTCCATTTGGGGCAGCAGACCCAGCACGTGCGATTCCAAGTTTCGTAGCAGGGTCAGCGATTACAGGAGCTTTAGTAGGTTTGTCTGGTATCAAATTGATGGCACCACACGGAGGAATCTTCGTGATTGCCTTGACTAGCAATCCGCTTCTCTACCTCGTCTTTGTTCTCGTTGGTGCAATTGTATCCGGTATTCTCTTTGGTGCCCTTCGCAAAGCAAACTAATCAAAAATATTCAAACCTTATCATTGAATTGGTAAGGTTTTTTCTCAATTTTATGAAAAATATGGTATAATATCTGTATTATTGTATTTAGGAGAAAAACGATGAATATAATCCGTGATAAAGAGTTTGTGAATCAGTACCACTTTGATGCTCGTAACAGAGAGTGGGAGGCGGAAAATGGTGTTCCGACGACTAAATTGAAAGTAGATTTTCAATTGATTGAGCAAAACACAGAAGAGAACAAAACGTCAATTATTGTGATTCTTCGTTTTATGATTGTTTTGGATCATTTTGTCATTTCTGGTGCGATGAGCCAAGGAATACATATTTTAGAAAAAATAGTTAGAGAAGTAGATGAATTTAGCGAGCAAGACAAGCGATTCTTAGTAAGTCCGTTGCTAGACATCTTGCAACGTCTGACATATGAAGTAACAGAAATCGCCTTGGATGCCCCGGGTGTAAATTTGGAGTTTTAACATGAAATTGGCTGTGATTACAGATTCATCAGTTGTACTGCAAACAACAGAGAGAGAGAATCTTTTTGTATTAGATATTCCAGTAACGATTGAGGATACGACCTATATCGAAGGGAAAAATCTAAGTGTAGAAGAATTTTATCAAAAAATGGCGTCAGCATCTGAATTGCCAAAAACGAGCCAGCCAAGTCTGTCTGAATTGGTCGAAATTCTTAGCCGCTTGCAAAAAGAAAACTATAGTCATGTCATTGGTCTATTTTTATCCTCAGGAATTTCAGGTTTTTACCAGAATATCCAGTATTTGAAAGACGAATTTGAAGGAATGACCATTGCCTTTCCAGATAGTAAGATTACATCTGCCCCACTTGGTATGATGATAGAAAATATCTTAAAGCGATATGACGCGGGTCAGCCTTTTGAGGAAATTTTGGCAAAGTTAGATCAAGAAATCAGCGGTACAACTGCCTTTATCATGGTTGACGACTTGAATCATTTGGTCAAAGGAGGACGCTTGTCAAATGGCGCAGCTCTTCTAGGCAATCTTCTTAGCATCAAACCAATTTTATCTTTTACTGATGAAGGGAGAATAGAAGTATACGAAAAAGTTCGCACAGAGAAAAAGGCTGTCAAGCGCCTGTTGGAAATTTTACAAGAGCAGACTCAAAATGGTCGCTATCGGATAGCTGTGATTCATGCCAATGTGCCACAAAAGGCTGAAGAATTTAGGCAATTGTTACAAGAAAGTGGCACTGACCATGAGTTGTCCATTGTATCCATGGGGTCTGTTATTGGAACGCACGTAGGTGAAGGGGCAATTGCCTTTGGTGTTTCACCAATTATTGACGAGGAGTAGGAGATGACGATTCAGGTAATTATTGCAGGATTTAAAGGGAAAATGGGGTCTACAGCTCTTGATATGGTCAAAAAGGACAAGGACTTGGCTTTAGCAGCACTACTTGATCCCTTTGCGACAGAAAAAGAAGTGGATGGTGTACCCGTCTACACGTCAAAAGAGGAGTTAATTGGTTGTTCAGCAGATGTGTGGGTTGATTTTACGACCCCTGCCTTTGCCTATGAAAATACCAAATTTGCACTTGAAAATGGCTTTGCGCCAGTTGTTGGGACAACAGGCTTTACCTCAAAAGAAATTGACGAATTGACTGCCTTATCAGCTGAGAAAAAACTCGGTGGTTTAATTGCTCCAAACTTTGCAATCGGAGCGATTTTACTCATGCAATTTGCAACCCAGGCAGCCAAGTATTTCCCAAATTTGGAAATTATTGAACTACACCACGATAAGAAAAAAGACGCACCAAGCGGAACTGCTATTAAGACCGCAGAATTGATTTCACAGGTTCGCACAAGTCAGTCACAGGGCTTGGCAGATGAAGAAGAGTTGATTGCAGGAGCTCGTGGTGCAGATTTTGATGGGATGCGTATTCATTCTGTCCGCTTACCTGGCTTGGTCGCTCATCAAGAAGTCATTTTCGGAGCGCAGGGTGAAGGGTTAACCATTCGCCATGATTCGTATGACCGCAGTTCATTTATGAGTGGTGTCCGCTTAGGAATAAAAGAAGTAGTAAAACGAGAGCAACTCGTTTATGGTTTGGAACAGTTATTATGAGATTACATCAGTTGCCTTCTGAATTTCAGAAGGCTTTGCCGATTTTAGAGAAAATCAAACAAGCAGGCTTTGAGGCCTATTTTGTCGGTGGTTCAGTCCGAGATGCGATTCTAGGACGGCCGATTCATGATGTTGACATTGCTTCGTCCAGTTATCCAGAAGAGACAAAAGCGATTTTTTCACGTACCATTGATGTCGGGATTGAGCATGGGACAGTCCTTGTTTTAGAGGAGCATGGCGAATATGAAATTACCACCTTTCGGACAGAGGATGTCTATGTAGATTACCGCCGTCCGAGTCAGGTTTCCTTTGTTCGTTCCTTAGAAGAAGATTTAAAACGTCGTGATTTTACCGTCAATGCATTTGCCTTAAATGAAGAAGCACAAATCATTGATAAGTTTGACGGACTGCGTGATTTGGAAAACAAAACCTTGCGGGCGGTTGGAGTGGCTACGGAGCGGTTTACAGAAGATGCCCTTCGCATTATGCGTGGCTTTCGTTTTGCCGCTACGCTTGATTTTACAATTGAAGAAACAACGTTTGAAGCGATGAAAACAACTGCTCCTCTCTTGGAGAAGATTTCGATTGAGCGAATTTTTATTGAATGTGACAAGCTCTTGATGGCAACAAGTTGGCGTAAGGGAATCAGAGCCCTTATTGACTCTAAAGCCTACAATTATCTGCCTGATATGAAAGAGAAAAATAGAGAGTTGGAAGAACTGTTGGAGGTTATTTCAGAAGACTTTGCCTTTCGTACTTCAGAGCAGGCCTGGGCAATGCTGATGATTTGCCTAGAGCTTTCAGCGCCCAAAAGCTTTCTCAAACATTGGAAAACCAGTAATGATTTTCAAAAAACAGTGATGAAGCTGGTTGCAATCTATCAATTACGCCAGCAACAATCGGTGAATAAGCAGATGTGCTATCGCTACGGAAAGGAATTGCTGTACCTAGTTGAAGAACTCAGACAAGCTCAGGGACTTGAGGTTGATTATGACCGTATCGATCGAATTGACCATTCTTTGACGATTCATGATAAGCATGAGATTGTCGTAAAAGGTGGCGATGTGATGACAACCTTTCAGCTTAAACCGGGCCCGCTACTTGGACGGCTATTAAATGAGGTTGAAAACGCGATTGTAGCAGGAAATTTAGCCAATGACAGCACTGCTATCATGGCATTTGTAGGGGAGAAACTAGCCAATGAGTGATTTTATCGTTGAACAATTGAGTAAGTCAGTAGGAGATAAGACAGTTTTTGCAGGAATTTCTTTTATTATTCACCAGTATGATCGTATCGGTATTATTGGTGTCAATGGAACTGGGAAAACAACGCTTTTGGATGTGTTATCTGGCAAATTAGGTTTTGATGGCGATGTTTCTCCTTTTCGAACAAAAAATGCGTATAAGATTGCCTACCTCACTCAAGAGCCTGATTTTGAGGAAAGTCAGACGATTTTAGATACGGTTTTGTCCTCTGATTTACGAGAAATACAATTAATTCGAGAATATGAAGCGCTCGTTGCTTCCTATAGTGAGCAAACACAGAATCGCTTAGAGAAGGTGATGGCCGAAATGGATGCTCTACATGCTTGGGAAATTGAGCACCAGATTAAGACAGTCTTATCCAAACTCGGTTTGACTGATACAAACCAGCGTGTTGGCGATTTATCAGGTGGTCTTCGTCGTCGGGTTCAATTAGCGCAAGTACTACTAGGTGATGCAGACTTGCTACTCTTAGATGAGCCAACCAACCATTTGGATATTGAAACGATTGAATGGTTGACGACCTTTTTGAAGCAAGCCAAAAAGACAGTCCTTTTTATCACCCATGATCGCTATTTTTTGGATAATGTGGCAACTCGTATTTTCGAGTTGGACCGAGCTAGTCTAACCGAATACCTTGGAAATTACCAAGATTATGTGCGACTAAAAGCTGAGCAGGACGAACGCGATGCAGCTTTACGCCACAAAAAAGAACAATTATATAAGCAGGAGTTGGAGTGGATGCGTAGACAACCGCAAGCCCGTGCGACCAAGCAACAGGCGCGGATCAATCGTTTTCACGATTTAAAATCAGATGTAGGCCATACAGTAGATGATAGTCAGCTCGAAATCAATTTTGAGACTAGTCGTATTGGAAAAAAAGTCATCGAATTTCAACAGGTGGATTTTGCCTATCCAAACAAGGATATTTTAAAGGGCTTTGATTTACTGGTACAAAACAAGGACCGTATTGGAATTGTGGGAGATAATGGAAAAGGAAAATCAACCCTGCTCAATCTAATTGCAGGGGAATTACAGCCTACATCTGGTCAACTCATAGTGGGTGAAACCATTCGTGTCGGTCATTTTTCACAGCAAATTCAAGGCTTGGATGAAAATAAGCGGGTCATCAATTTTTTACAGGAAGTAGCAGAAGAAGCCGAAACAACATCAGGAATGGTTTCGATTGCGGAACTCTTGGAGCAATTTCTGTTCCCGCGCAATACCCATGGAACCTTGATTCAAAAGTTATCAGGTGGTGAGAAAAAACGCCTTTATTTACTGAAAATTTTGTTAGAGCGTCCGAATGTCTTACTGCTTGATGAGCCAACCAATGACTTAGATATTGCAACATTAACCGTATTAGAACAGTTTCTCCAAGGCTTTTCAGGACCAGTGATTACAGTGAGTCACGACCGCTATTTCCTCGATAAAGTAGCGACCAAGATTCTCGCCTTTGAAGACGAGGGGATTCGCACCTTCTTCGGCAATTATACAGATTATCTGGATGAGAAAGCTTTTCTTGCTTCTGCAGAAGCCAATCGAGTTGTAGCTCCTAAAGAAAAGCAGGAAAAAGCTCGTGAGAAACAAAAACGGATGTCCTACTTTGAAAAACAGGAATGGGCAACAATTGAAGATGATATTGCGAGTGTCGAAGAGAAAATCGTCGAAATTGAAGCAGATATGCAGATTTGTGGCAGTGACTTTACACGTTTGTCTGATTTACAAAAAGAATTAGAGTTGCAAAACGAGATTTTGTTGGCTAAATACGAGCGCTACGAATATCTGAGTGAGTTAAGCGAAGGATAGGTGTAGAATATGAAAAACATTATGATTGTCTATATGGGCATCTATTTGCTTGTGACGGTAATCGCTGCTGCATATAGTTATGTCAAGACCAAACGGATGAATCAGCTGTGTTTAGGTCTAACCCTGCTGACTTGCCTCCTCTTACTTGTAACGTTGTGGTTCTATGCCCAAGGCTATCAGCCTATTCAAATGGTGGGATTTGCAGTCGGTTTTACCTTAATTTCGAGTCTCTTTCTCTATAATGGTACGAGAGAGGGAACACAGTTTATCTATACTTTCTTGTTTAGCGCAGGACGCTTCCTGTTGCATTTACAGTTTTTACTTTTGCTCTATCTTTTTCGATAAAAAGTAGTGCAAACCTTTGCAATGTGGTATAATAAGGCGAAGTAAAAATTTTATGAGGAGTATCTTATGGCAAAGAAGATTATTGGTATTGACCTTGGTGGAACTTCTGTTAAATTTGCGATTCTAACAGAACAAGGTGAGATTCAAGAAAAATGGTCCATTAAGACCAATATATTAGATGAAGGTAGTCACATTGTGCCAGATATCATTGAGAGTATCAAGCATCATTTTGACACACACCAGTTGACGAAAGATGATTTTCTAGGCATCGGAATGGGGTCGCCAGGTGTGGTAGACAGTAAGGCAGGGACTGTTATCGGTGCTTACAATCTCAACTGGAAGACGCTTCAACAGATTAAAGAACAAGTTGAATCTGCTATTGGTTTGCCATTTTTCATTGACAATGATGCAAATGTCGCTGCCTTAGGTGAACAATGGGTTGGTGCTGGAGGTAACAATCCAGATGTCGTCTTTATGACCCTAGGAACTGGCGTCGGCGGTGGTGTCATCGCTAGCGGTAACTTGATTCGTGGATTTGGCGGTGCTGGAGGCGAATTAGGACATATTACAGTTGACTTTGAAGAGCCAATTGCTTGTACCTGTGGTAAAAAAGGTTGCTTAGAGACGGTGGCTTCAGCAACTGGTATTGTGAACTTGACTCGTCGCTATGCGGATAGCTACGCTGGTGATGCCGAATTGAAAAAACGCATTGACGATGGTCAGGATGTAACGGCAAAAGATGTCTTTGACCTTGCAAAAGCAGGAGATGACCTCGCTCTTATTGTTTACCGTCATTTCTGTCGCTATTTAGGAACAGCTTGTGCCAATATTGCCGCTGTCTTAAACCCTGCTTATATCGTCATCGGCGGCGGTGTGTCAGCAGCTGGAGATTTCTTACTAGAAGGGGTTAATGAAGTCTATTTGAAAAATTCCTTCCCACAGATTGCTCAAACGACAAAATTAACCCTAGCCAATCTCGGAAATGATGCCGGTGTTCTCGGTGCTGCATCGCTCGTTTTAAAATAATCATTTTGATAAAGAAAATGGAGAAGATTCCATGACAAATATGCAGTAGTTGTTAAAAGAAAGCTATTATAAGTTCATTTTTGTCAGTAGATAGTGAAATAATAAATGGATCTTTTCTATCATTTGTCAAGAATAATAAGGTTTCCTAACTGTAATAATTATCTGAATGCGCATCAAGGGATTATTAAGAAGATGAGATCGAGCTTTTTTTGAATTTTAGTACACAAAAGGATACCTTATCTAGCATTTTTTTAATAAGGTATTGTAATGATTGTGCATAGGCGACTTTAATAAAGCGGAGTCTTAAAGTTTAGGGGTTCTATAATTTCTGTAGTGCTAAATTCACTATGGAGATTATAGGACTTTTTGTGTGAAATTGTATTTCGTGTATGAAAGAGGCTAGAATATGGTATAATAAAGAGTATTTTACAAAGGAAGTGACAACATGAATATTCAACAATTGCGCTATGTTGTGGCGATTGCAAATAGCGGGACTTTTCGAGAAGCAGCAGAGAAAATGTTTGTCTCACAGCCGAGCTTATCCATTTCTGTACGTGATCTAGAAAAAGAATTGGGCTTTAAAATTTTTAGTCGGACTAGCTCAGGAACCTTTTTGACACGTCGGGGAATGGAATTTTATGAAAAAGCCCAAAGCTTAGTAAAGGGGTTTGATCAATTCGAACACTTGTATTTACAGTCAGATGATGGTGAAGTAGAGTTTTCCATTTCCAGTCAGCACTATGATTTTTTACCACCTTTGATAACGGAATTTTCGCAACGATTTCCTGAGTATCCAAAATTTCGTCTGTTTGAGTCAACAACGGTACAGATTTTAGATGAGGTTGCACAAGGACACAGCGAGTTGGGGATTATTTATCTCAATCACCGCAATACCAAGGGAATTATGCAAAAGTTGGATAAACTCCGCTTGGAAGTAGTTGATTTGATTGATTTTCAAACCCATATCTATATCCGCAAGGGACATCCTCTGGCTGAAAAGAAAGAGATTGAGCTGGCTGATTTAGCAGGACTTCCAACCGTTCGTTTTACCCAAGAAAAGGATGAATATCTCTATTATTCGGAAAATTTCTTTGATACCTCGGATTCGTCTGTGACCTTTGATGTGACAGACCGTGCGACCCTAAATGGTATTTTAGAGCGAACAGATGCCTATGCGACCGGTTCAGGATTTTTAGACAGCGAGAGTGTGCATGGGATTACGGTGATTCCTTTTAAGGAAGAAAAAGGGAATCGGATGGTCTATGTCAAAAGAGAAGATGGCGAATTAAGTCCTTGTGCGCAAGATTTTATCAGCGTCATGGAAGACTATTTTGCCAAAAAGAAAGGATAATATGAGAAAAATTGGATTTCCATTAGGCATTGTGAGCTTGATTGCACTTGATCAGTGGGTAAAGGCTTGGACTGTGGCTACTATTGCCTTAAATGAACAACGCGCTTTTATTCCCAAAATTGTCAATTTTTATTACCTGCGTAACTACGGAGCTGCATTTTCCATTCTCCAGCATCAGCAATGGTTCTTTACTCTTGTGACTCTCATCGTGATAACAGTAGCTATTTGGTATTTCATCAAGCATATAGAGGGTAGTCTCTGGACTTTGTGGAGCCTATCTCTTGTGATTGCAGGGGGAATCGGAAATTTTATTGATCGCCTTCGTCTAGGATACGTTGTGGATATGTTTCATCTTGATTTTATTGATTTTCCTGTCTTTAATGTCGCAGATATGTGTTTGACAGTTGGTGTAGCGGTCTTGTTTATCAGTATTATGAAAGAAGAGAATAATGGAAATAAAAGTTGAAACAGGTGGTATGCGTCTTGATAAAGCCTTGGCGGATTTGACCCCTCTATCGCGTTCGGTAGCCAATGAGCAAATTAGGGCTGGCCTAGTCCTCGTCAATGGTCAGGCAAAAAAAGCTAAATATACGGTTCAGCCAGGAGACTGTATCCAATACGAGATTCCTGAAGTGGAAGAAGTAGACTATGTCGCAGAAGAGATTCCACTTGAGATTGTGTATGAAGATGCAGATGTAGCTGTTGTCAATAAGCCGCAAGGCATGGTGGTACATCCCTCAGCTGGTCATACTTCAGGTACTCTGGTCAATGCACTTCTGTATCATATCAAGGATTTATCTGGTATCAATGGAGTCATGCGACCAGGGATTGTTCATCGTATTGACAAGGATACATCTGGTCTTTTGATGATTGCTAAGAATGATGAATCCCATCAGAAATTGGCAGAAGAATTAAAGGCGAAGAAATCCTTACGAAAATATGTGGCGATTGTCCATGGCAATTTGCCAAATGATCGAGGTGTAATTGAAGCGCCGATTGGTCGTTCGGATAAGGATCGTAAAAAACAAGCAGTAACAGCTAAGGGAAAAGAAGCCCTCACCCGCTTTCAGGTCTTGGAGCGCTTTGGAGACTATACCTTAGTCGAGTTAACTCTTGAAACAGGTCGGACACATCAGATTCGTGTTCATATGGCCTATATTGGTCATCCAGTTGCTGGAGATGAGGTGTATGGACCACGTAAGACCCTAAAAGGTCACGGTCAGTTCCTACATGCTAAGACCCTTGGTTTCACCCATCCTAAGACAGGTGAGCTTGTGACCTTTACGGCAGAAGAGCCAACTATTTTCCGTGAAACCTTAGAAAAACTCAGAAAAGCCTAACTTGCTCAATTAAACCGAGCATGGTATACTAGAACAGTTACAAAAAAATGAGGAGTGAATATGGAAACTTTACCAAATTGTCCAAAATGCCAATCTGAATATGTCTATGAAGACGGTGTATTGCTTATCTGTCCAGAGTGTGCTTATGAGTGGAACCCTGCAGAGGTTGCTGAAGAAGAAGGTCTTGTAGCGATTGACGCCAACGGAAATCGTTTGGCAGATGGTGACACGGTAACCCTGATTAAGGACTTGAAAGTCAAAGGAGCACCGAAGGATTTAAAACAAGGTACACGTGTGAAAAATATTCGCATTGTGGAAGGTGACCACAATATCGATTGTAAGATTGATGGTTTTGGTGCCATGAAATTAAAATCAGAATTTGTGAAAAAAATCTAATCAAATGAAACAGATTTTTATAAGAATTGGGAGTCGAACACGTTATTGTTTTGCTCCCTCTTATTCTTTTAGGAGGAATACATTGAATTATCAAAGTAAGTATTTTTATTCGCGTTGTTTGCTAGCTATTCTTGCCATTGTTGGCACGACTCTTGAGATTGTCAAATATGGTATCGGGATGTTGCTGTATTATACCGTGCAGTCCAATTTGCTGGTAGCCCTATTTTCAACTTACATGGTCTATGCCCTGTACCGTAAAAAAGACTTGCAAAGTCGGACATTCTTACGGATAAAGGCAGCAGTCACCATGTCGATTATGATTACCTGTGTCATTTATCATTTGCTGCTAGCCCCTTTAGCGACAGATTTTTGGCGTGTGGAAAACCTTCTCTGCCACTATATTGTCCCGCTTTACTTTCTACTAGATACCTTGTTTTTGGACAAGCAAAGACAATACAAGTGGTTTGACCCAATCTGGTGGACAGCTCTGCCGATTACTTACTTAGGCTTTGCCCTTATCAATGGTCTCTTTATCAAATGGCCAATTCCTGAGGCGAAAGATAGTCCCTTTGCCTATTTCTTCTTAAATGTTCCTAAATACGGTTGGAATTTTGTCTTGAGTTATTCAGGCACTATTTTTATTGCCTATTTACTGGCTGGTTTTGGTTTACTATTGTTGAAGTCCACTTCCTTACCAAGTCAGTCACAAAAGCCACGGACTGTTTAATTTTTCTCTTTCCTTTTGGTAGATATACAAAAAAATATGGAATTCTCTCTATTTCTAACATAAAAGGGAGGATTTTCTTACATGTACATGTCACAATATACAAAAAATATGAATATTTTTTCATAAAAAATGCAGACAAATGAACTATTTTGTGTTAAAATACAACAACAGACATGGAAAGCATCGTCTGGTGACCAATCAAAAAGAAAGTTTTGAGGTTTTATTTATGAAAAAATCAACAAAATTCTATTCTCTAGCAGCCGTGACTCTTTTGTCAGCATCTGTACTAGCAGCTTGTGGATCAACTGGGAATAAAAACGCATCATCTGCAAATGAAGCAAGTCTTTCATTTCCAGGAGAAGTGACTCATGATGGAAGTGCAATTAAGGGTGGCCAGCTCAACTATGCAATCGTCGCAGCATCAGCGTCAACTGGCTTGTTGATTGATGAGTTAACTGAAAATAATGTTGACTCAACTTTTGGGACTATGGTTGATGAGTCCATGTTTGGATATGACGGTGACCGTAAATTAGATGATTCAGGACTTGCCAAAGTTGATTTTGACGTAAAAGAAAAAACAGTAACCGTTACCTTGAATGGTAAAGACTACAAGTGGTCTGATGGGCAGCCGTTTACGATTGATGATTACATCTTTACGATTGAAAAAATGGCAGATAAAGGCTATACAGGAGTGCGTTTCGGAGATGGATTTAAAAACATCGTTGGAATGGATGAGTTTGTCGACGGAAAAGCAGATAGTGTTTCAGGGATTGAAAAAGTGGATGATTACTCTGTCGTATTGCACATGAAGGAAATGACTCCTTCTATGATGTATGCAGGTGGAGACGTTCCAGCCTATGTCATGCCAAAACACATCTTTAAAGATATTCCAGTTGCTGAATGGGAAAAGAGTGACTATGCGCGTGCGACAACTAAGTTCGTCGGTATGGGACCATTCAAAATTAAAGAAGTGGTGAGTGGAGAATCTGTTACCTTTGTAGCAAACGAAAATTACTATGCTGGCAAACCAACCATTGATACCTTGAAGATGGATATCGTGTCTCCTGACACAATTGTGTCAGAGATGAAAGCGGGTCACTATGACTATGCAGAAATGCCAACGGATCAATTGGACAGCTTTAAGGATGCGTCTAACTTTACAGTTCTTGGAACCTTGGCTTCAAGTTATGAGTACCTATCCTTCAACCTTGGAAAATACGACAAGGACGCAAAGAAAAATGTCATGAATCCTGATGCTAAGATGAATGATGTGAAGTTGCGTCAGGCGATGGGCTACGCTCTTGATACGAAGACTGCTGGCGAAAAACTCTACAGTGGTTTGTACCATCCAGCAACGTCATTGATTATTTCATTCTTCGGAGACTTACATGACTCAGAATTAGAAGGTTACACTTACAACCCAGAAAAAGCGAAGAAATTGCTTGATGAAGCAGGTTACAAAGATGTAGATGGAGACGGTATCCGTGAAGATAAGAACGGAAAACCATTTAAAATCAGCCTTGCAGCTCGTAAACGGACAGAAGCTAATGAAGCTCTTATCCAACAATATCAAAACTGGTGGAAAGAAGTCGGTCTGAACGTTGAACTTTATACTGGTCGTACAATGGAGTTGAATTCATTCTATGATACAATCGAAGCTAACGATGAAAATATTGACGCTTATCTAGCAGGTTGGTCAACAGGATATGATCCAAATCCAACAGGTTTATGGGGAGCAGAAGCACCGTTTAACTACTCACGTTATGTATCAGATGAAAATACGAAGCTATTGAAAGCAATCAGTTCAGAAGAATCATTTGACGAGAAGAAAAATCTTGACAACTACAAGAAATGGCAAGAAAATGCTGAAAAAGAAGCCTTTGCGATTCCATTGTTTGAATCTGAAAAGCTCATCGCAGTTAATAAACGTGTCAAATACTTTGATACCAAATACGGTTCAGCTTCTAAAGCACAATTTAATAAACTTGAATTAACAGCTGACCAAGGTGTAGCTGAGAAATAAGCTAGACGAAAAATAAAATATAAGGATTGGCAGAACGACCAGTCCTTATTTGTCTACAACAGTGGTATTTTAGACAGTTCCTTACGGTTTCGCTACTAGGTTTTAGGGAGTGCTGTTCATTTTCGACCTACGATTTGTTTTTTGAGAAAAATTCTGTTATACTAATAGAAATAAATCCTTTAAGGACTGTTCCGTGAAACAGGCAAGGAGTATCAGCTAAAACAGGTTTCTGGATAGCTTAGTAAGACGAAGTAGACAGTCAGATGTTGGATCGCAGGTTGAACTGCCATTAGGCAAGGTACACATTTCACTTGTTCTACCCGTTTTAAGAAGCGATACAAGACCTTATTTTCTGGAATCTCCTTGTGGTCAAGGAGATTTTTTTGTGCCATTGGGCGAGAAGGGAGTTTGTCATGAAAACCAAGGAAATAGTAGATGAGATGACCATGAAACGGGCTATTACCCGGATTACCTATGAAATCATCGAACGCAATAAAGAGCTAGATAATATTGTCTTAGCTGGGATTAAAACACGTGGAGTCTATATTGCAAAACGTATCCAAGAGCGCTTGAAACAGTTGGAAGGAATTGATGTTCCACTTGGAGAACTGGATACCAAGCCGTTTCGGGATGACATGAAGGTCGAAGAAGATACAACTGTGATGACTGCAGATGTGAATGATCGTGATGTGATTTTGGTTGACGATGTCCTCTATACAGGGCGGACCATTCGAGCTGCAATTGATAATATTGTATCACTTGGTCGCCCTGCACGAGTGAGCCTAGCGGTCTTAGTGGACAGAGGCCACCGTGAATTACCAATTCGAGCAGATTATGTCGGAAAAAACATTCCAACCAGCCGCACAGAAGAAATCATTGTGCAGATGGTGGAGTCAGATGGGAATGATTCGGTTTTGTTGGTTGATAGTAACGAGGCGAAATAAGAGGTAGAAAAAATGGCAATCATCGACGGAAAGGTGTCACTCCAGCATGTGGTGACCATGGAGAGCCTAACAAATGAAGAAGTATTGGGATTGATTCAGCGTGGATTGGCTTTTAAATGGGGAGAAGCGACCGCTGCGATTGACCAGCCTGTTTATGTTTCTAATCTCTTCTTTGAAGATTCCACTCGTACCCACAAGTCTTTTGAAATGGCAGAGCTACGTTTGGGGCTAAATATGATTGACTTTGATGCAAAGACTAGCTCAGTCAATAAGGGAGAGACTTTATATGATACCATTTTGACCATGAGTGCCTTAGGGGTAGACATCTGTGTTATCCGCCATTCAGAAGTAGATTACTATCGGGAGCTTATTGAGAGCCCAACCATTACGGCTTCGATTGTGAATGGGGGAGATGGATCTGGACAACATCCTAGCCAGTCTCTGCTTGATTTAATGACCATTTATGAGGAATTTGGGCGCTTTGAGGGCTTAAAGATTATGATTGCAGGGGATTTGACACATTCACGTGTTGCCAAGTCCAATATGCAGATTTTAAAACGCTTGGGTGCAGAATTGTTTTTTGCAGGACCAAGTGAATGGTATACAGCAGAATTTGATGCCTACGGTCAGCATGTAGCCTTGGATGATATTGTCGAGCAAGCAGATGTCTTGATGTTCTTGCGTGTGCAGCATGAACGCCATGACGGAAATGGCCATTTTTCCAAGGAAGTTTATCACCAATTGCACGGCTTAACACAGGAGCGGTATCATCGCATGAAGGAATCTGCTATTATCATGCACCCAGCTCCGGTCAATCGTGATGTCGAAATTGCTGATGCCTTAGTTGAAGCACCGAAGTCACGCATTGTTCGACAGATGCAAAATGGTGTTTTTGTGAGGATGGCTATTTTAGAAGCTGTTTTACAGGCAAGAGCCACTAAATAGAAACGTTAACAGGCTCCAGAGAGAGCAGACGAGGAGGGAAATAATGGCAAAACGATTGCTAATTTTAGAAGATGGAACGATTTTCGAAGGTGAAGCCTTCGGAGCAGATATTGATGTGACAGGTGAGATTGTCTTTAACACAGGGATGACAGGTTATCAAGAGTCGATTACAGACCAGTCCTACAATGGTCAAATTTTGACCTTTACCTACCCGTTGGTTGGAAATTATGGGGTCAATCGTGATGACTACGAATCAATCACTCCTACTTGTAAGGGTGTTGTAGTTCGTGAATGGGCTCGTCGAGCGAGCAACTGGCGCAATCAATTAACCTTGGATGAATTTTTAAAGGCCAAGAAAATTCCGGGTATTTCAGGAATTGACACGCGCGCTCTCACCAAAATTATCCGTCAACATGGGACTATGCGGGCAACGCTTGCAGATGTAGGAGATTCGGTCGAGCATTTATCAGATCAGCTACGTGCGACAGTATTGCCAACCAATAATATCGAACAGGTTTCAACTAAGACTGCCTACCCTGCACCGGGAATTGGTCGCAATATTGTTCTAGTAGACTTTGGTCTCAAACATTCCATTTTACGTGAGCTTTCAAAACGTGATTGTAACATCACGGTAGTATCATTTGATACGACTGCTGAAGAAATTTTAAACTTAGCGCCAGATGGTGTCATGCTCTCAAATGGGCCTGGGGATCCAGATGATGTGCCAGAAGCCTTGGAGATGATTCGTGGTATTCAAGGAAAAATTCCGATTTTTGGAATCTGTATGGGGCATCAATTATTGGCAAAAGCAAATGGGGCTAGCACCTATAAGATGAAATTTGGGCACCGTGGTTTTAACCATGCCGTTCGTGAAATTGCAACTGGCCGTGTCGATTTTACCTCTCAAAACCATGGGTTTGCGGTGTCGCGTGAAGACTTACCAGACTGCTTGATGATTACCCATGAGGAAATCAATGACAAATCAGTCGAGGGCGTTCGCCACCGTTATCAACCAGCCTTCTCTGTTCAGTTCCACCCAGATGCAGCACCTGGTCCACATGATGCCAGCTATTTGTTTGACGATTTTATGGAATTGATTGATGCCTTTCAAGCTGAGGCAGGTAAAAAATAACATATTTAATGGCAGCCAGAGAGCTGACGAATAGAAAGGAGAAACAAAGGGAGCCGTATTTGCAAAATTGAATACGGGCTACGAACTTTGTCAAAAAGATAGTTTGTCCTAGAACTCATTGTTCTGCGGAACAAACTCCTATTTTGACTGTGTTCGTTTGACGCCCTTTATATCTTAATTATGCCAAAACGTAGTGATATTAAGAAAATTATGGTGATTGGGTCTGGGCCGATTATTATTGGTCAGGCGGCTGAGTTTGATTATGCGGGGACACAGGCTTGTCTTGCCTTGAAGGAAGAGGGCTATAGTGTGGTCTTGGTCAATTCAAATCCGGCAACGATTATGACGGATAAGGAGATTGCAGATCGGGTTTATATTGAGCCGATTACGCTGGAGTTTGTGACGAGGATTTTACGGAAGGAGCGACCAGATGCGCTTTTACCAACCTTGGGTGGTCAGACGGGCCTCAACATGGCCATGGAATTGTCTAAGGCTGGGATCTTGGATGAGCTTGGGGTTGAACTCTTAGGGACGAAATTATCTGCCATTGACCAGGCTGAAGACCGTGATTTGTTTAAGCAGTTAATGGAAGATTTGGGGCAACCCATTCCAGAATCTGAAATTGTCAATACCGTGGAAGAAGCAGTAGCTTTTGCAGCGACCATTGGGTACCCAGTCATTGTTCGTCCTGCCTTTACCCTTGGGGGAACGGGTGGTGGTATGTGTGCCAATGAAGAAGAACTCCGTGAGATTGCAGAAAATGGTTTGAAACTCTCTCCAGTGACCCAATGTTTGATTGAGCGTTCGATTGCTGGCTTTAAGGAAATCGAGTACGAAGTCATGCGTGATAGTGCCGACAACGCCTTAGTCGTGTGTAACATGGAAAACTTTGACCCTGTCGGCATCCATACAGGAGATTCGATTGTTTTTGCCCCAACTCAGACCTTATCAGATATTGAAAATCAACTGCTGCGTGATGCAAGTTTGAGCATTATCCGTGCCCTCAAGATTGAAGGAGGCTGTAATGTGCAGCTGGCCCTTGACCCGCATAGCTTTAAATACTATGTCATTGAGGTGAATCCGCGCGTGTCTCGCTCGTCAGCTCTTGCCTCAAAAGCAACTGGTTATCCAATTGCCAAACTCGCAGCTAAGATTGCTGTAGGCTTGACCTTGGATGAGATGGTGAATCCTGTGACAGGTTCGACCTATGCCATGTTTGAGCCAGCCCTTGATTACGTCGTTGCCAAAATTCCTCGCTTCCCATTTGATAAATTTGAAAAAGGTGAGCGCCGTTTGGGAACACAGATGAAGGCAACCGGTGAGGTTATGGCAATTGGTCGGACCATTGAAGAAAGTCTTTTGAAGGCTTGTCGTTCGCTTGAAATTGGTGTCTATCATACAGAAATGAAAGACTTGGCAACCGTGACAGATGATGTCTTAGTGGAAAAAATTGTCAAGGCGCAAGATGATCGTCTCTTCTATGTATCTGAGGCTCTTCGCCGTGGGTTTACGGTGGAAGAAATTGCTCATCTAACGAAAATCGATATCTTTTTCTTGGATAAACTGGTCCATATCATTGAATTAGAAGCAGAGCTAGCTAGCAATATTGGCAATGTTGATGTCTTGAAATGTGCGAAACAAAATGGTTTTGCAGACCGCAAGATTGCAGAATTATGGCAGCAGACTACTGAGGAAGTTCGTCAGTTCCGCTTGGAAAATGGGATTGTTCCTGTCTATAAAATGGTGGATACTTGTGCGGCTGAGTTTGAAAGTGCCACTCCGTACTTCTATTCGACCTATGAATGGGAAAATGAATCGATTCGCTCTGAGCGAGAATCTGTCCTTGTTTTAGGATCAGGACCAATTCGGATTGGACAAGGGGTCGAGTTTGACTATGCCACTGTTCACTCTGTTAAGGCCATTCAGGCAGCAGGTTATGAAGCGATTATCATGAATTCAAATCCAGAGACGGTATCGACAGACTTCTCTGTTTCAGATAAGCTCTATTTTGAACCCTTGACCCTCGAAGATGTCTTGAATGTGATTGAGCTTGAGCAGCCAATCGGTGTCATTGTTCAATTTGGTGGACAGACTGCGATTAACTTGGCAGAACCATTGTCTAAGGCAGGTGTGCGGATTATCGGTACCCAAGTTGCAGACTTGGACCGTGCGGAAGACCGTGATTTGTTTGAAAAAGCCTTGAAAGACTTAGGTATTCCACAACCGCCAGGGCAAACTGCAACGAATGAAGAAGAAGCTGTTGAAGCTGCTCGCAAGATTGGCTTTCCTGTCCTTGTTCGTCCGTCCTATGTTCTTGGTGGTCGAGCTATGGAAATCGTTGAAAATGAGATTGACTTAAGGAGCTATATGCGGACAGCTGTTAAAGCCAGCCCTGAGCATCCAGTCCTTGTCGATTCTTACATTGTTGGTCGTGAGTGCGAAGTTGATGCTATTTCAGACGGAAAAGATGTCCTTATTCCAGGAATTATGGAGCATATCGAACGTGCAGGGGTCCACTCAGGTGACTCGATGGCCGTCTATCCTCCGCAGACCTTGTCAAAAGAAATTCAAGCAACGATTGCAGATTATACCAAGCGGTTAGCGATTGGACTGAACTGTATTGGCATGATGAATATTCAATTCGTTATCAAGGATGAAACAGTCTATGTGATTGAAGTGAATCCACGTGCCAGCCGTACCGTTCCATTCTTATCGAAAGTGACAGATGTTCCAATGGCGCAGGTAGCAACGAAGCTCATCCTGGGGCAAACCCTAGCGGAATTAGGCTATGCAGACGGCTTATATCCTGAATCGGACAATGTCCATGTAAAAGCTCCTGTCTTCTCCTTTACCAAACTAGCTAAAGTAGACAGCCTCTTAGGGCCTGAAATGAAATCAACTGGTGAGGTCATGGGGACAGATACGACCCTTGAAAAAGCATTGTATAAAGCCTTTGAAGCCAGTCATTTCCACTTGGAAGAATTTGGCAATGTTGTCTTTACAATTGCAGATGAAACTAAGGAAGAAGCTCTTGCCTTGGCTAAACGATTTGAAGCAATTGGCTATGGTATTTTTGCGACTGAAGGCACGAGTGAATTCTTCAAGGAAAATGGAGTAGACTCTATCGCAGTAAACAAACTGGGCGAGGACAAGGAAAATGACATTCCAGCTCTTGTTCGTAAGGGGCAAGTACAGGCTATTATCAATACAGTTGGAACAAAACGTGTGGCAGAAGGAGATGGACAAATCATCCGCAGCTCTGCTATCGAAACAGGCACACCGCTCTTTACCGCCCTTGATACGGCAGACGCCATGTTAAAAGTGTTAGAGAGCCGTAGCTTTACGACCAATGCCATTTAGAGTATAATAGAAAGTAAAAGGAATAGAGGAGTAAGTGTAGTGAAGGTAAATCTAGTCAGCTCGGTTGGATAATTCAAACAAGCGCCAGTAGGCTTTTCTTGGACAACCTTTTTCTTAAATTTCTGGGTCCCGTTAGTCCGTGGGGACTGGAAGTGGGCAGCCATTATGTTTTTGGTTAACATGGTAATTGGAGGAGTTTTCTTTAATTCAGATGTCTCTGCCCTCGTCTTTTTAGTATGGGCTACTTGGGGCTTCTTCTACAATAAACTCTATATCAAAGAACTCTTTGCCAAGGGCTACAAGCCAGCAACAGACTTTGATGCAGAAGTCATTCGCACAAAGGTCAATTTATAATAGAAATAAAAGAAAGTGAGGATAGTTATAAACTATTTTCACTTTTTCTTTGAGGTAAAATGCAGTAGTCATCAAATTTCTCACTGAAAAACTCATACTCTATTTAGCATTTTTCGATACGTTATTAGATAGTGCGGACGTAAGAAAGTATTAAAAAGGTGAATTAATTTTAATGGAGTATCAATAGCAATTAGATGATATCAGAAGATGATTTCGACAGAAGTCATCTTTTTTGTTATACTGGCAGTATGAAATGGATTATTACAACAAGTCTCGGTATGGATGAACAGTTGGTTGCAAGGGCAAAGGTCATTGCAGCTTCTTTTGGTGTGCCCTATATTGAGCGGAAAAAACAGGCTGTTAAACGACTACAAGAGCAGTATGGGACAGTCTTAGTGGTCTATCAGGATAGACTTTTACTGGAGCAGGTTGGAGGAAAGCGATTATTTTTCCACCCAGATACGGCACTGTTGCGTATCAAATCGCAGCATGATCCCTTACTAGAGCTGATTGGCTCAACTCCTAAAAGGATTTGTGATGCTACTATGGGCTTGGCTTCTGATAGTATCGTGATGGCAAGTGCTGGTCATCAAGTAGTAGCAATTGAGTCTACGAGCCTGATTGCTTTTATTGTGAGTCAAGGATTGCAAAATTGGGATACTGGTATGGAGCAGGTCAATACAGCCATGCGGTCGATTCAAGTGGTCGAAATGGATAACCTTACTTTCTTACGACAGCAGGCAAGTCATTCCTTTGATATTGTCTATTTTGACCCCATGTTTTCCGAGGATATTGTCGAATCACAGAATTTAGCAGGCATAGAGAATCTGGCTAATCCTGCAAGGTTAACGAAAGATTTGTTAGCAGAAGCGAAGCGAGTAGCAAAAGAAAAAATTATTTTAAAAGCTCATTTTAGAGACCCTATTTTTGAAGAATTTGGTTTTACTCGCCTAGTTCGTCCTAATCAGAAATTTCATTATGGAATTCTGGAAATTACAGGCAGTATAAAGTAGAGAAAAGGAGTAACTCATGAAAATTCTCGTAACAGGTTTTGATCCTTTTGGTGGGGAAGCCGTCAATCCAGCCTTAGAAGCTGTTAAACAATTGCCAGCTAACATTGCTGGTGCAGAAGTCCAATGGCTGGAAGTCCCAACTGTTTTTTACAAATCAGCACAGGTATTGGAAGAAAAAATCGCTGCCTACCAACCAGATGTGGTGCTGTGTATCGGTCAAGCAGGTGGTCGATTTGGTCTGACACCAGAGCGTGTTGCCATTAACCAAGATGATGCACGGATTCCAGACAATGATGGCAACCAACCAATTGATACGGTTATCCGTGCAGATGGCGCACCAGCTTACTTTGCCACTCTTCCGATTAAGGCCATGGTAGAGGCAATCAAAGCAGCAGGTCTACCAGCTTCTGTCTCAAATACAGCAGGTACCTTTGTCTGCAACCACTTGATGTACCAAGCCTTGTACTTGGCGGATAAGAAATTCCCAGGTTTGAAAGCTGGCTTCATGCACATACCATTTATGACCGAGCAAGTCGTAGATAAGCCTAATACGGCTTCAATGGCTCTAGCAGATATTGTCAAAGGAATCGAATCGGCAATTGCAGCCATTGTCTCTTATCGAGATAAGGAAGACCTCAAAACCATAGGTGGAGAAACGCACTGAGTGACGGATAGAGATTGTCTATAAAAACAGTTAGGTGTCAAGTTTTTTTCTTGACACCTTTTGAAATTCTGATATAATAGAATATGTGATAAATAGTTTTTGCTATTTCACCGATAAATTATAAAAGAAAAGAGATTCATAGAAAATGGCAGTAAAAATCCGTTTAACTCGTATGGGTTCTAAGAAAAAACCTTTCTACCGTATTAACGTAGCAGATTCACGTGCTCCACGTGACGGACGTTTCATTGAAACAGTTGGAACTTACAACCCGCTTGTTACTGAAAACCAAGTAACATTGAAAGAAGACCGTGTTCTTGAGTGGTTGGCAAATGGTGCACAACCTTCTGATACAGTTCGCAATATCCTTTCAAAAGCTGGAGTATTGAAGAAATTCCACGATTTAAAATTCTCAAAATAAAACGAATTAAGAGAGTACACTTATGGACATGATTGAAAATCTGATTATTGCAATTGTGAAACCCTTGATTTCACAGCCAGATAGCTTGACGATAAAAATCGTTGATACACCTGAATTTTTAGAATATCACTTAGACTTAGAGCAGTCTGATATTGGTCGCGTTATCGGCAGAAAAGGACGCACAATTTCTGCGATTCGGACGATTGTTTATTCTGTTCCAACAAGTGACAAAAAAGTTCGTCTTGTGATTGATGAAAAGTAAAAGGAGCGGCTAGTCCGCTCTTTTTCTTGTCTTGAGAAAATGTCTAAAAAATGGTACAATAAGGCATATTATAGAGTTTTGGAGAGCATATGAATTATTTTAAAGTTGGAAAAATCGTCAATACCCAAGGACTTCAAGGCGAAATGAGGGTCTTGTCTGTGACAGATTTCGCAGAAGAGCGATTTAAAAAAGGCAACCAGTTAGCCTTATTTGATCCCAAAGACCAATTTGTCATGAATGTAGAAATCGCTAGCCATCGGAAGGCAAAAAACTTTGACATTATCAAGTTTAAAGGGATGTACCATATCAATGATATTGAAAAATACCGTGATTTTACCCTCAAAGTAGCAGAAGAGGACTTGACGGATTTGGAGGACGGTGAATTTTACTACCATGAAATCATTGGTTTAGAAGTCTATGAAGGTGAACAGTTACTTGGGACGATTAAGGAAATTTTACAGCCAGGGGCAAATGATGTGTGGGTAGTCAAGCGGAAAGGCAAGCGCGATCTTCTTCTTCCCTATATTCCGCCTGTGGTCCTTGACGTAGATGTGGCAAATGGTCGTGTCCAAGTAGAGATTCCAGAAGGATTAGACGATGAAGATTGATATTTTGACCCTCTTTCCAGAGATGTTTGCACCCTTGGAGCATTCGATTGTTGGTAAAGCTCGGGAAAAAGGCTTGCTTGAGATTACTTATCATAATTTTAGAGAAAATGCTGAAAAGTCTCGCCATGTAGACGATGAACCTTACGGAGGCGGTCAGGGGATGTTGCTACGGGCTCAGCCGATTTTTGATGCTTATGATCAGATTGAAAAGACCTCTCCTCGTGTTATCTTGCTAGATCCTGCTGGTAAGCGGTTTGATCAATCCTATGCGGAAGAGTTAGCCCAAGAAGACCATTTGATTTTCATCTGCGGTCATTATGAGGGGTATGACGAGCGCATTAAGACCTTGGTGACAGATGAGATTTCACTAGGGGATTATGTCCTTACAGGAGGGGAACTTGCTGCGATGACTATGGTCGATGCGACTGTTCGCTTAATTCCAGAAGTGATTGGTAAGGAAGCCAGCCATGCGGATGATAGTTTTTCGTCTGGTTTGTTGGAATACCCTCAATATACGCGTCCCTATGATTTTAGGGGGATGCTGGTACCGGATGTGCTCATGAGCGGCCATCATGAAAAGATCCGCAAGTGGCGTCTGTATGAGAGTTTGAAAAAAACCTATGAACGGAGACCCGATTTATTAGAGCAGTATGAGTTGTCTGATGAAGAAGGTAAAATGTTGGAAGAAATTAAAAACTTGTCTAAGGATGAGCAATAGGCTAGGCCATGAACATCAGGTTTTCGCTCTGAAAAATAGTAATGGGCTGGGAGTTTGTTTACTCTCAGCCCATTACTGTTTTCATAAATTGGTCTAATTCCTTCTGATTGCGGAGAATTTTTAGTTTGCTGTGATATTTTTGATAGATTTCTTGGTAACGCATTTGGACTTTTTTAGAACGACCATCTTTTAGAATCCAACGGATAAATTTCCAGTCCAGTTTTTCGATGCAGCCTTCCGCGCTACTTTCACGGACTCGTCCAGCATAGGTGATATAGCGTTTTACAGCACGGTATAAACAATTCCAGCGTGAAAATGCCATCAGGATAATCTGGTCTGCTTCTTCCGTGCGTTCTTGGTAGTAGAAGGCGCTGTAATTTCCTTCAATGACCCAAGAATCATTCTCTAAAAAAGTCTGGAGCTGGTTGCGCATGTCTTCATCTGGTCGTTCCTGCCAGTTAGGAAGAAATCGTAACTTATCCAAATGTAGACAGGGAATCCCATAATGTTTACTGAGATAGCTAGCTAAACGTTGATTTTCCTGAAGCGCTATAGCCGATGATTGCAATTTTCATGTTAGAACCTTTCTAGAAATTTGGATAAAAAAAGAAGCCAAAGGCTCTTTTTATTAAGCAAGTTTTGATGCAAGACGTGCTTTGTCGCGGCTTGCTTTGTTTTTGTGAATCAAACCTTTTGTTTCTGCTTTATCGATAGCTGAGCTAGCAGCGCGGAAAAGCTCCTCAGAAGGATTTGCTTCAAATGCTTTAATTGCAGTACGCATAGCTGATTTTTGAGCTGAGTTTTTTTCGTTTTGTTTTACGTTCAATTCAGCACGTTTGATAGCTGACTTAATGTTTGCCAATGGTTTCACCTCCACCTTTTCTGTACTAACTATACCATTATATCCGAAAAAATAAATTTTGGCAAGTGGAAATTATTTTTTCAAGTAAATTTCATCAATTTCATGATTTTTGGCTTTATGAAGAATAATATCTGCCCGATGTCTGGTTGGCTCAATATAGTCTTTGAGATTGACCAGATTGATGGTCTCCCAGATATTATGCGCCAAATTTGAAATTTCCTTTTCTGAGAGCTCTAGGAAGCGATGGTAGTAGTTATTGGGATTACTTTGAGCTAATTTCAGTAATTTTCTGAAGCGCTCCAAGTACCATGTTTCAATATCGTCAACTGCTGCATCGACATAAATGGCTAGATCAAAATAATCGCTGACATACAAGTGCTGATTTTGAGGATTTTGAAAAACATTGATTCCCTCAACAATGAGAAAGTCTGGTGCTGAAATAGTTTGTCGTTGATCTGGTACAATATCATACACTTCATGTGAATAAACAGGAATCTGGTAATCATGTCCATTTTCAATATGATTTAAAAAGTCCAGCAACAATTCCATATTATAGGATTCAGGGAAACCTTTTCGGTCAAGGATATTTTTCTCTTTTAAAATAGCATTGGGATAGAGAAATCCATCTGTGGTGACCATTTCTACTTTGGCATGCTTAAAGGTTCGGGTTAATAAAATTTGTAAGAGACGACTGGTGGTCGATTTTCCGACAGCTACACTACCTGAGATGCCAATGATAAACGGCTGGGTCTTTATTTTCTTCTGTAAAAAGAGACTCTTGGAAAAAGAAAGATCCTCACTTGCCTTTTTATAAATCCGAATCAAATTGATAAGGGGTAAGTAGACATCTAGGACATCTTGGAGGCTAATCTTATCATTGAAACTTTTAATCGAATTCAACTCTTCTTGTGTGAGCGGAACAGTGGTATTTCGGTGTAATTGTTGCCAGGTTTGGCGGCTGATTTTTTCAAAATTAATCAATTCGTTCTTCATAGCACCATTGTAGCATGATTTTTTACAGGTGTAAAATGATAGGAGGGGGATAAAGCAATCACTTGTAAACGTTTTTATTAAATGGTATAATAAGGGTATGGCAAATATGTATTACGAGAAAAATCCTAGTGTGGCTCATGATCTTCATGAGCTTCGTGTCACTCTACTTGGTGAAGAAATGGTCTTCTTAACAGATGCAGGAGTGTTCAGCAAGAAAATGGTGGACTACGGTAGCCAAGTGCTTTTAAATACAGTAGAGTTGGAAAAAGAAAAAAGATTACTAGATGTGGGCTGTGGATATGGTCCACTTGGTTTGACTTTGGGGAAGGTTTTTAGTGTACGGCCAACTATGGTCGATATTAACAGTCGAGCAGTTGATTTAGCCATAAAAAATGCCGAGAGAAATAAGGTCAAAGCCACTATTTTCCAGTCCAATATCTATGAAGAAGTATCAGGAATGTTTGATTATGTAATTTCAAATCCACCAATTCGAGCTGGGAAGGCAGTCGTCCATGAAATCATTACAGGAGCGTATGACTATTTAGTTGATTCTGGACGATTGACAATCGTGATTCAGAAAAAGCAAGGTGCTCCGAGTGCCAAAGCTAAAATGGAGGAGGTTTTTGGAAACTGTACTATCTTGAAGAAAGATAAGGGATATTATATTTTAGAAAGCGTGAAAGAATGAGAACAGTCGACTTAATTCAGAAAAAACGAGACGGCCATGAACTCACCACAGATGAAATTAACTGGCTGATTAGTGGCTATGCAAATGGTACTGTCCCTGATTATCAGATGGCTGCCTTTGCAATGGCGATTTATTTTAGAGGAATGTCTACCCGTGAAATTTCTGATTTAACCATGGCGATGGTGGCAAGTGGTGAAGAAATCGACCTATCGGCCATTTCAGGTATTAAGGTAGATAAACACTCAACTGGTGGTGTCGGAGATAAGGTAACCTTAATTTTAGCACCATTAGTAGCTAGTTTTGGCATTCCTGTTGCTAAAATGAGTGGGCGTGGCCTAGGTCATACGGGTGGAACCTTGGACAAATTAGAGTCAATCAAGGGATACCAGATTGAAGTGACTCAGGACCAGTTTATCAAACAGGTGCAGGAGATTGGCGTATCTGTTATTGGCCAATCAGATAATATGGTAAAAGCCGATAAGTTGCTTTATGCTCTTCGTGATGTGACTGCTACGGTTGATATTATCCCTTTGATTGCAAGTTCTGTTATGTCTAAAAAAATTGCAGCTGGTGCAGATGCGATTTTACTAGATGTAACGGTTGGTGAGGGTGCCTTTATGAAGAACATTGAAGATGCTCGTCAATTGGCTCAAACCATGGTCGAACTAGGAAAAGCAGTTGGACGAAAGACTGTTGCAGTAATTACGGATATGTCACAGCCTGTCGGTACCAGTATCGGAAATCGTCTGGAAATTCTCGAAGCCTTGGACATTTTACAAGGTAAAGGACGAAAAGATGTAACAGAGTTTATCTGTGAATTGGCACAGATTATGCTGGGCCTTGCTAATGTTGAAAAGACTATCGAGGAAGTTCATGCTCATTTAGTAGATGGATCGGCTCTGCGCAAGTTTGAAGAAATGGTTCTGGCGCAAGGGGGCGATTTGGACGATTTGTATCGGCCAGTCCAAGTGACACATCAAGTGCCGGTATTTGCTCAGGAAAGTGGCTACATTACCGCCTTGCCCGCCTTAGAATTTGGCTTGTTTGCCATGAAGTTAGGTGCAGGACGAGCTGTGAAAACAGACAGCTTAGATTATGAGACAGGAATTGTCTTCCATAAAAAGGTCGGTGAACCTGTTGAAGCAGGTCAAGAAATTGCCACTATTTTTACAAATGAAAATATTTCGGAAAATATGCTTACAAATTTCCAAAAAAATGTTAAAATAGGAAATGTGAGTGTAAAAACGAAAGAAATTATAGAAATTGTTTCATAATGTACGGAGAAAAACATGAAATTAAATAAATATATTGATCACACTCTATTGAAGCCAAATGCTACGAAAGAACAAATCTTAGCGATTATTGACGAAGCAAAAGAATACGATTTTGCAAGCGTCTGTGTCAACCCAACTTGGGTAGCTCTTTCAGCGAAAGAATTACAAGGTACAGATGTCAAGGTTTGTACAGTTATCGGCTTTCCTTTGGGAGCAAATACATCAGCTGTAAAAGCAGTTGAAACCAAGGATGCCATCGCAAATGGTGCAGATGAAATCGACATGGTGATTAACGTCGGCGCACTTAAATCACAAGATTACGAAGCGGTGCTAGCAGATATTCAAGCGGTTGTGGAAGCAAGCGGTGATAAGTTGGTGAAAGTCATCATCGAAACCTGTCTCTTGACCGACGAAGAAAAAGTCAAAGCCTGTCAATTATCACAAGAAGCAGGTGCTGACTTTGTGAAAACATCTACTGGCTTCTCAACAGGTGGCGCAACAATAGAAGATGTAGCCTTGATGAGAAAAACAGTTGGGCCAGATATGGGAGTGAAAGCATCTGGAGGTGCACGTTCATACGAAGATGCCAAAGCCTTTATTGAAGCAGGTGCGACTCGTATCGGAGCTTCTTCTGGTGTAGCGATTATGAAAGGAGAACAGGCAGATGGCGACTACTGATTTGATTGATTTATCTATTGAAGTTAGTAAGAAAGCCTACGTACCCTATTCTCATTTTCCAATTGGAGCTGTTTTAGTTGCTAAGAATGGTCAAGTTTTTACCGGCGTTAATATTGAAAATGCTAGTTTTGGATTGACCAACTGTGGCGAACGGACAGCGATTTTCAAAGCCGTTTCAGAAGGTGTCTTGGAATTTTCTGAGTTGATTGTTTATGGTCAAACAGAAAAACCAGTTTCACCCTGTGGTGCATGTCGCCAAGTCATGGCAGAATTTTTTGATCAGGATCTAAAAGTAACATTGGTTGCTAAAGATAAATCGACAGTCGAGATGACAGTCGGGGAGTTACTTCCATATTCTTTTACAGATTTAACATAAGTCTGTAAGGCAGTCAGCTGACTGTATCATTTCCATTTTGCAACGAAAGTTGCACAAAGAATTTTTAGGAGGGTTCAGAAATGAACAAAAAACTTGTTGGTTTAGGTGTTGCAACACTTGCAACTTTGGCTCTTGCTGCTTGTGGAAGCCGTGCAGCAAAAAATGATGCTGATTCAATGTCAGAAAAAGATTCAGCAGTAAAAGCAGCTGTTGTTACTGACGTTGGTGGTGTTGATGACCGTTCA
Source organism: Streptococcus marmotae (assembly GCF_001623565.1). Classification (NCBI taxonomy): domain Bacteria; kingdom Bacillati; phylum Bacillota; class Bacilli; order Lactobacillales; family Streptococcaceae; genus Streptococcus; species Streptococcus marmotae. The sequence continues at coordinate 1,817,085 of NZ_CP015196.1, forward strand.
TTTAACCAATCAGCTTGGGAAGGATTGCAAGCTTGGGGTGAAGAAAATGGTCTTAAGAAAGATGCTGGTTACACTTACTTCCAATCAGGTAGCGAATCTGATTACGTAACAAACCTTGATTCAGCTGTTTCAGGTGGTTACAACCTTGTATTTGGTATTGGTTTTGCCTTGGAAAATGCGATTGCTGAAGTAGCACCAAACAACCCTGACACAAACTATGTTATCGTCGATAGCGTTGTAAAAGATCAAAAGAACGTAGCAAGCGTTGGATTTGCTGACCATGAAGCATCTTACCTTGCAGGTGTAGCGGCTGCAAAAGCAACAAAAACAAACCACGTTGGATTTATCGGTGGTGTTGAAGGGGTTATCATTGACCGTTTTGAAGCTGGATTTGTAGCTGGTGCAAAATCAGTAAACAAAGACATTAAGATTACAGTTGACTATGCTGCTTCATTTGCAGATGCAGCGAAAGGTCAGACATTAGCAGCTGCTCAATATGCTGCTGGTGCAGATGTTATTTTCCATGCTTCAGGTGGTACCGGTAACGGTGTATTTGCTGCTGCTAAAGCAGAAAACGAAACGCGTAATGAAGCAGATAAAGTTTGGGTGATCGGTGTAGACCGTGACCAATCAGCAGAAGGTAAATACACTTCTAAAGATGGTAAAGAATCAAACTTCGTTCTTGCGTCAACATTGAAACAAGTTGGTACTTCTGTAAAAGATATTGCCAACAAAGCTCTTAAAGGTGAATTTCCTGGTGGAGAAATTATCACATTCTCACTTGCTGATAAAGGTGTAGACTTGGCTGAAACAAATCTTTCAAGCGAAGCGTCAGAAGCAGTAGCTGCTGCTAAGAAAGACATCTTGGACAAGAAAGTTGAAGTTCCAGAAACACCTGAGAAAAAATAAAGAATAATGTGTCATCCGAAACGGCGACCTGACTCGGTCGCCGTTTTAGGAGTTGAGGGGGAAGAGTATAGTCATCAAGTATGTTTTCTTAAAGAGAGTTGCTTGTGTTCCTACTAGCTAAGAAACTATCGAAAGAACAGTGATGAAGGGTTATTTTCTCTCAGCAAAGCCTATCAGCAAAGGTATTGATAGGTTTTGCTGACAAAAAATAATAGTCTGAAAGGAAGAAGATTATGACAAAAGATTATGTCATTGAGATGCGAGAAATCACAAAAATCTTTGGGGAATTTGTGGCCAATGATCACATCAATTTGAATGTCAGACGTGGAGAAATTCATGCCCTTTTAGGAGAAAATGGTGCTGGAAAATCAACATTGATGAATATGCTTGCAGGCTTGCTTGAGCCTACAAGTGGTGAAATTGCGATCAATGGTCAAGTAGTTACAATTGACTCTCCTTCTAAGGCAGCTCATCTTGGAATTGGGATGGTACACCAACATTTCATGCTAGTTGATGCCTTCACAGTAGCTGAAAATATTATTTTAGGAAGTGAGACCACTAAAGCCGGTGTCATTGATATAAAAAAAGCCATTCAGGAGATTAAAGAATTGTCAGCTAGATATGGCTTAGATGTTGATCCGACTGCAAAAGTAGCAGACATCTCAGTAGGGGCTCAACAACGTGTAGAAATTCTAAAAACACTGTATCGTGGTGCAGATTTATTGATTTTTGATGAACCAACTGCGGTTCTAACACCAGCTGAAATCACCGAATTGCTAAAAATTATGAAGGCGCTAGTTCAGGAAGGGAAATCGATTATTTTGATTACCCATAAACTAGATGAGATTCGTGCAGTAGCAGACAGCGTTACAGTTATTCGTCGTGGAAAATCGATTGAAACAGTTGAAGTTGCTGGAGCAAGCAATGAAGACTTGGCAGAATGGATGGTTGGACGTTCGGTATCCTTTAAAACAGAGAAAATTGCGGCCAATCCAAAAGAAGTGATTCTTTCCATTAAAGATTTGGAAGTTAATGAAAACCGTGGCATTCCAGCGGTGAAAGGCTTGTCGCTTGATGTACGAGCTGGCGAAGTAGTGGGAATTGCAGGAATTGACGGAAATGGTCAAAGTGAGCTGATTCAGGCTATTACAGGTCTTCGTAAGGTTAAATCTGGCAAAATTCTCATTAAAGGAGAAGACGTTGTCGGAAAAACTCCTCGTAAGATTACAGAGATGAACGTCAGCCACGTACCAGAAGACCGTCATCGGGATGGTTTAGTTCTACAAATGACCGTGGCAGAAAACATTGCTTTACAGACCTACTATAAAGAGCCTATTTCAAAAAATGGTATTTTAAATTACGATACCATTAATCAAAAGGCCCGTGATTTAATGGCAGAGTTTGATGTTCGTGGTGCAAGTGAAGTTGTTCCAGCAAAGGCACTTTCTGGAGGAAATCAGCAAAAAGCTATCATTGCCCGTGAAATTGACCGAAACCCTGATTTGTTAATTGTCAGCCAACCGACCCGTGGTTTAGATGTTGGTGCGATTGAATATATTCGGAAACGCTTGATTGCTGAACGGGATAAGGGAAAAGCTGTTCTAGTTGTCAGCTTTGAATTGGACGAAATTTTAGATGTGTCTGACCGTATTGCGGTTATTCACGATGGTGTGATTCATGGTATTGTCGATCCTGCCAAGACCAATAAACAAGAATTAGGATTCTTAATGGCTGGTGGAAAACTTGAAAAGGAGGAAGCAAATGCCTAAGAAGTTACAAAATATCACCCTTCCTTTGTTAGCAGTCGTATCTGGATTGCTACTAGGAGCGATTATTATGCTGGTTTTCGGCTATGATCCACTTTGGGGTTATGAAGAATTATTCTATTCTGCCTTTGGTTCTGTCAAATCAATTGGTGAAATTTTCCGAGCGATGGCCCCCTTAATCTTTACAGCACTTGGATTTGCTGTTGCGAGCCGAGCAGGATTTTTTAACGTTGGTTTATCAGGTCAAGCCCTTGTAGGTTGGGTATTTGCTGGCTGGTTTGCTCTCGAAAATCCAGATTTACCAAGACCTATCTTAATTCTTGCAACCATTGCCATTGCTATGATTGCAGGCGGAATTGCTGGTGCCATACCAGGTGTTTTACGGGCTTATCTGGGAACGAGTGAGGTTATTGTGACCATTATGATGAACTATATCTTACTCTACTCTAGCAACTACATTATTCGCAATGTCTTTGCTTCTGATTTGATGAAGAACAAGGATTCGAGTATCAATATCTCTGCGAATGCTTCTTACCAAACAGAATGGCTTCGTTCCTTAACAGATAATTCACGGATGAATATTGGTATTTTCTTTGCAATTATTGCGGTACTCCTTATTTGGTTCTTGTTGACCAAGACAACACTTGGTTTTGAAATCCGCTCTGTAGGATTGAATCCAACTGCTTCAGACTATGCAGGAATGTCAGCAAAACGAACCATTATTCTATCCATGATTATCTCAGGTGCTTTAGCGGGTCTTGGTGGAGCAGTGCAAGGACTTGGAACCTTCCAAAATGTCTATACGCAGGGTGGAAATTTGGACATTGGTTTTAACGGAATGTCTGTTGCCTTACTTGCTTCCAATTCACCACTGGGTATCCCATTAGCGGCCTTCTTGTTTGGTTTGTTATCAATTGGAGCGCCTGGTATGGTCAAAGCACAAATTCCACCTGAATTGATTAATGTCGTGACGGCCTCTATCATCTTCTTTGTCGGTGTTAAATTTGTCTTTGAACAATTACTAAAACGGAACAAAAAAGCGAAAGGAGCTAACTAATATGAATTTGACAATAGTAACGCTTTTAATTTCGCAGATGCTGATTTACTCAGCTCCATTGATTTTCACTAGTTTGGGTGGAGTATTCTCAGAACGTGCAGGTGTCGTCAATGTGGGACTTGAAGGAATCATGGTGATTGGTGCCTTTGCTGGTGTTGTTTTCAATTTGGAATTTGCCAGCAGCTTTGGTAAAGCAACCCCACTTTTAGCTGTCTTAGTTGGTGGGATTGCAGGGCTACTTTTCTCCATTATTCACGCAGTAGCAACTATCAATTTTCGAGCAGACCATGTCGTATCAGGTACAGTTTTGAACCTCTTAGCACCAGCCTTTTCAGTCTTTTTGGTTAAAGTGCTTTATAATAAAGGACAGACAGACAGTATTCCAGAATCTTTCGGAAAATTTTCATTCCCTGTGTTGGAAAAAATACCAGTGGTTGGTGATTTATTCTTTAAAAATACCAGTCTAATGGGATATGTAGCCATTGCTATGGCCTTTGTATCCTGGTTTGTTCTTTATAAGACGAAATTCGGATTGCGCCTACGTTCAGTAGGTGAACATCCTCAGGCGGCAGATACTTTGGGAATCAATGTGTATACTATGCGTTATGCTGGTGTTCTTATCGCAGGTTTCCTTGGAGGAGTTGGAGGAGCTGTCAGCGCCCAAACCGTTAATATTAACTTTTCAGCAACCACAATTGTAGGTTCAGGTTTTATTGCCCTGGCAGCAGTTATCTTTGGTAAATGGAATCCAATTGGTGCTATGCTAGCCAGCCTATTCTTTGGCTTGTCACAGAGTTTATCTGTTATCGGTGGACAACTTCCTGGTTTATCACACGTACCAAATGTTTATCTGCAAATTGCACCATATTTTATTACAGTAGTGGCACTTGCAGCCTTCTTTGGAAAAGCAGTCGCGCCAAAAGCCGATGGTGTGAACTACATTAAATCGAAATAACAAGTTACAGGAGTTGAGTGTTTTGTTCAGCTCCTTATTATTTTTTCGAGAGCTGATACTCTATAAAACGCAAAATCTGCTAGGCAATGGAGCCACGGGTAGAACTAGAGTTTAGGAAGATGAGTTAACAGCTTCAAATTTTGATTTTTGATGAGTATGAAAAAACCAGCTGTGTCGTTATGACATAGCTGGCTTAGCGTTTATTCATAGTTTTCAGACTAATTTTTGATAGAAGCTGCGATTTCTGGATTTGCAAATGCATTATCCATGATTTCTTTTAATTGTTTAGCAGATGCTTGCATTTTTTGCAATTCAGCCTCATTTAATGGGATATTTACTGGACGAACGATACCATGTGCTCCAATAATAGCTGGTTGTCCAATAAAGACATCTTCAACGCCTTCATATTGACCTGCTTGGTAAACAGAAAGAGGAAGTACCGCATTTTCATCATCAAAGATTGCTTTGGTAATACGAGCAAGTGCTGCACCAATACCGTAGTAAGTTGCACCTTTTTTGTTGATGATAGAGTAAGCTGCATCGCGGACAGAGATAAATAAGTCCACCAATCCTTGTTCATCAATATCACGGTTATCTTGCAACCAGTCGTATAATTTAACGCCGGCAACGTTAGCGTGTGACCATACAGCAAATTCAGAGTCACCATGTTCACCCATGATATAAGCATGGACAGAACGTGCGTCGATACCGATTTTTTCAGCAAGGGTTTGACGGAAACGAGCAGAGTCAAGTGAAGTACCAGAACCGATAACACGCTCTTTAGGGAAACCTGAGAATTTCCATGTTGAGTAAGTTAAAATATCAACTGGGTTAGCAGCGACAAGGAAGATACCGTTGAAGCCAGATGCTACAATTTCATTTACGATTTGTTGATTGATACGAAGGTTTTTCTCAATCAATTGAAGGCGAGTTTCACCTGGTTTTTGTGGCAAACCTGCTGTAAGGACAACGAGATCTGCATCATGTGCATCAGAATATTCAGCTGAGTAGATTTTTTTTGGTGAAGTAAAGGCAAGAGCATGGCTCAAATCTTCTGCATCACCTTGCGTACGGTCTTTGTTGATATCGACGATACCTAATTCTTGACCAATTCCTTGATTGACAAGTGCATATGCGTAAGCAGAGCCTACAGCACCGTCACCGACAAGGATTACTTTTTTATGTTGTTTAGTTGCAGTCATTCTTCTAAACATCTCCTTAGTTTTATTTGGGGACATGCGTCCCAACCAACTATCATTCTAGCACTTTTTGTATATTTTGTCACTTGTGAAAGGTTGTTTGAAAATGTTTACATTATAAGGCCCTGACAAGAAAATTTCTTCACAATATGTTATAATATAGTAGATACTTTCAAGAGAAAAGAGACAGATTTAATGCATGATAAAAATTTAGTAGATGTAAATCTGACCAGCGAAATGAAGACCAGTTTCATTGACTATGCAATGAGCGTTATCGTAGCTCGGGCTCTTCCGGATGTACGTGATGGTCTAAAACCTGTTCATCGTCGAATCTTGTACGGGATGAACGAATTGGGCATTACACCAGATAAGCCACACAAGAAATCGGCTCGTATTACCGGGGATGTCATGGGTAAATACCATCCACATGGGGACAGTGCGATTTATGAAGCCATGGTGCGGATGGCCCAGTGGTGGAGCTACCGGTATATGCTCGTAGATGGGCATGGAAACTTCGGTTCGATGGATGGCGATGGAGCAGCTGCACAGCGCTATACCGAGGCACGTATGAACAAAATCGCCTTGGAGATGTTGCGTGATATCAACAAGAATACCGTAAACTTTGCGGACAACTATGATGCTAGTGAGCGTGAGCCTGAGGTCCTACCAGCACGTTTTCCAAATTTATTGGTTAATGGTACGACAGGTATTGCCGTTGGGATGGCGACAAATATCCCGCCTCACAATCTAGGTGAGACGATTGAAGCAGTGAATCTGATTATTGATAATCCAGAAGCAACGACTCGGGAAATTATGGAAGTCTTGCCTGGTCCTGACTTTCCAACGGGTGCTTTGGTCATGGGGAAATCAGGCATTCACCGTGCTTATGAGACTGGAAAAGGATCAATTGTTCTTCGTTCCAGGACAGAAATTGAAGAGTATGGCAATGGTCGTGAGCGCATCGTTGTGACAGAATTTCCTTATATGGTCAATAAGACCAAGGTTCATGAACATATTGTCCGTCTGGTTCAAGAAAAACGAATAGATGGAATTACAGCTGTTCGTGATGAGTCCAATCGCGAAGGAGTTCGTTTTGTAATCGAGGTCAGACGAGATGCATCAGCCAATGTCATCTTGAATAATCTTTTCAAATTGACCCAACTTCAGACTAATTTTAGTTTCAATATGTTGGCCATTCAAAATGGAGTACCGAAAATTCTTTCTGTTCGTCAAATTTTGGAAGCCTATGTTGAACACCAAAAAGAAGTTGTTACTCGCCGTACCCAGTTTGATAAAGAAAAGGCAGAAGCGCGTGCCCATATCTTAGAAGGATTGCTGATTGCCTTAGATCATATTGATGAAGTAATCAAGGTGATTCGTAATAGCGAAACAGATGCAGAAGCACAGGCAGAATTGATGGCACGCTTTGAGCTATCAGAGCGTCAGAGCCAAGCTATTCTTGATATGCGCCTTCGCCGTTTGACAGGCTTGGAACGCGATAAGATCCAATCAGAATACGATGATTTGATTGCCTTGATTGCTGATTTAGCAGATATTTTAGCCAAACCAGAGCGGGTTGTACAAATTATCAAAGATGAACTAGAAGAAATCAAGCGCAAATATGCAGATCCTCGTCGGACAGAGTTAATGGTAGGTGAAGTCCTATCCCTTGAAGATGAAGATTTAATTGAGGAAACAGATGTGTTAATTACCCTATCCAATCAAGGGTATATTAAACGGCTTGCACAGGATGAATTTCATGCTCAAAAACGTGGAGGACGTGGTGTTCAGGGAACAGGGGTCAAAGATGATGACTTTGTTCGTGAATTGGTTTCTACTAGTACCCATGACCGTCTCCTCTTCTTTACCAACAAGGGGCGTGTCTATCGTCTAAAAGGCTATGAAATTCCTGAATACGGCCGCACAGCAAAGGGATTGCCGGTTGTAAATCTCTTGAAGTTAGAAGAAAATGAGTCGATTCAGACGATTATCAACGTTACCAAGGAGCAAGAAGAAGGACATTATCTCTTCTTTACTACTCGTCAAGGAATTGTCAAACGGACTAGCGTTGCTGAATTTGGCAATATCCGTCAAAATGGGTTGAAGGCTCTGAACTTAAAAGAAGATGATGAATTGATTAACGTTTTCTTGACAGATGGGCAAACAGATGTTATCATGGGTTCTAAATTCGGTTATGCCGTCCGGTTCACAGAGACAGATGTTCGCAATATGAGTCGCATAGCGACTGGTGTGCGGGGAATGCGGCTTCGTGAAGGGGATTGCTTAGTCGGAGCAGCAGTTGTCTCAGATGACCAAGAAGTTCTTGTGCTGACGGAAAATGGTTTTGGAAAACGAACACCAGCTTCAGAATACCCAACCAAAGGGCGTGGCGGTAAAGGAATTAAAACTGTTAAAGTTGCAGAGAAAAATGGTTATCTAGCTGGCTTAACAACCATTTCAGGCGATGAAGATATTATGGTGATTACAGATACAGGAGTCATTATTCGGACAAACGTTGCCAACATCTCACAGACAGGACGTGCAACCATGGGGGTAAAGGTCATGAGATTAGATAATGAGGCAAGTATTGTGACGTTTGCTTTGGTTGATGCTGCAGATTCTAAAGATTCAGAGGAAAATTAAGATTATGAGTAATCGTAGACGTTCTAGTAAGAAAAAGAAAAGCGGTATTTGGAGAAATTTATTAGCAGGTATGTTTTTCCTTATTGCAATCGCATTGATGTTCAATACTTCTATTCGCAACATGATTATTGCTTGGAATAGCAATCGCTACCAAGTTACTAAAGTGACAGAAGCAGATATCGAGAAGAACAAGCAGGCAGAAACAACTTTTGATTTTGAGCAGGTGCAATCCATCTCGACAGAAGCTGTTTTGAAAGCTCAATGGGAGTCCCAGCAACTCCCCGTCATTGGTGGAATTGCGATTCCTGATTTAAATGTTAATCTCCCTATTTTTAAGGGTTTATCAAATGTTGCCTTGATGTATGGGGCAGGAACGATGAAAGAGACCCAAGAAATGGGACAGGGGAATTATTCCTTAGCTAGTCATCATATTTTTGGAATAGCAGGAGCGAGTGAAACACTCTTTTCACCTCTTGAACGTGCACAGGAAGGTATGAAGATTTATTTGACAGATAAGCAAAATGTCTATACCTATGTTGTGACAAGTGTACAGTCGGTGACTCCTGAAAGTGTAGAGGTTATTGATGATGTGGAAGGTCAAACAGAGATTACGCTTGTGACCTGTGAGGATTTAGAAGCCACCATGCGGACCATTGTCAAAGGAAAACTAGAAAGTAGTGTTCCTTACAATGAGACACCAAAAGATATTTTGAAACATTTTGAGAAAAAATATAATCAGGTACAAATTTAAAAAAGAAGGCAAATGCCTTCTTTTTTGCGAATAAATATAATGAGGAGGAAGATATGTATCAAATTATGTTTCAAGAAGAGTCACTATTACCACGGGAGCGTTTATTGGAAGTAGGCGCAGAAAGTCTTAGCAATCAAGAATTATTAGCCATTTTTATCCGAACGGGGACAAAAAAAGAGCCAGTTTCTATCCTATCAAATAATCTATTAGCCAAATTAGAAAATCTAGCTGCCTTAAGGGATTTGTCTATTGAAGAATTGCAAACATTAGCAGGCATTGGTCGTGTTAAAGCTGTAGAAATCAAGGCAATGATTGAGTTGGGACGGCGAATTAATCAGTCAGAAATTTTACTTCAAGATCGTGTGCTTGGAAGTGAGAAATTAGGGCGTAAAATGATGCAGGATATTGGCGATAAGAAGCAAGAACATCTAGTTGCTCTTTATCTTGACACACAAAATAAAATTATTAGCCAAAAGACTATTTTTATTGGTAGTGTAAATAAAAGTATTGCAGAACCAAGGGAGATTTTGCATTATGCCGTAAAATGTATGGCTACATCGATTATTGTTGTACATAATCACCCTTCTGGGTCTGTGCAGCCGAGTAAAAACGATCTGGTATTTACTGAGACACTAAAAAAGTCCTGCGAGATGCTAGGACTTGTCTTACTTGATCATTTGATTGTGGCGAAATCAGCCTATTATAGTTTTCGTGAGGAAGGAGAGCTTTGTTAAAATTCATTAACGAGGTAATCGAACAAAGCTTTTTCTTCGGTACGAGTAGAATAAAGAAGTTCTGGATGCCACTGTACGCCAAGGAAATGCGCTCTATCAGTCATCATCGTTGCTTCGATAGTCCCATCTTCAGCTTGACCAATCACCTGTAAACCAGAAGCCAGTTGATCTAAGGCCTGTCTATGAAAAGAGTTAACCATCGGTTGTCTTCCATAGACAGTGGCCAGTGGATTTTCTTCTTGTAGGTAAATTGAGTGAACAGGTGTATGAGAAATGGTAGTTTGCCAATGATTTGGGATGGATTGATGCAAGGTACCACCCATGGCAACATTAAAAAGTTGCATCCCACGACAAACACCAAATATTGGCTTCTGCTGTTTGATGGCTTCTTGAATCAAAGCAAGTTCAAAGTCATCACGCTGGCTATGATAATTGTCGCTGTCAATGGTCTGCTCTTGCCCATAGTAACTTGGAAGGACATTCTGTCCACCAGTCAAAATGAGCTTGTCAATCATGTTGATATAGCTTTGAGCCATATTAGCAGAGACAATTGGCAGGATGAGAGGGATTCCTCCAGCAGATTCGATTGCTTTGACAAAAGTGGTGGCAGCATAGGATAGAACTGGCTCAGTATCATCGGTTGTATTGAGAAATTCATTGGCTGAAATACCGATAATTGGCTTACTCATAACATTATCCTTTTCTCATGAAATAAAGGAGGGTTTGTAATTCACTGGTCAAATCGACATACTGGACGACGACATCTTTTGGTACAGATAAGTTGACGGGTGAGAAACTCAAGATTCCCTTAACACCAGCCGCGACCAAGACATTAGCAACTTCTTGGGCCTTGGTACTTGGTACGGTCAAGATAGCTGTTTGAGCGTTTGCTTCTTTTATCTTTTCTTCGATTTCTGAGATGCCATAGATTGGAACATTTTCATCAATTGTACCAACTGATGGGTGATTATCTGCTTCAAAAGCCATGACAATTTTCATTTTATTCCGCTCATGGAAGCGATAATGCAGGAGTGCTCGCCCCATATTCCCGACCCCAACCAGCATCACATTGGTGATAGAATTATCATTCAAAATATCAGCGAAGAAATCCATTAATTTTTTGACATCGTACCCAAATCCACGGCGTCCTAATTCACCAAAGTAAGAAAAATCACGACGAACAGTAGCAGAATCAATACCGATAGCTTCTGCAATTTCTTTGGAACTTGCTTTTTCAATATTTCCGGCATGAAATCGTTTGAATATGCGGTAATAGATTGATAAACGCTTAGCAGTGGCACGGGGAATAGGGGATTTTTTTTCGTTTTTCACAATCTTTTACTCCTTTTAATTATTAATTCTATTTTAGTAAAAGTTTGTGAAAAATGCAACAGATTACACCAGAAAAAACAAGAAGAAATTCTTGTTTTTTAGTGATTATTCGGGTCTATTGTTTTGAGATAACGATATAAATTGCCGATGGGTCCTTGATAACCTAAGTCTCGACCATCTTGAATGATTGAGTGTACTTTTAGGTGATCAGGAAGGGTCACGCAACCTGAAAAAGAGAGCAGTAGGTCCTCAAAGTTTTCAAAAGTTTGTGAGCGAATCTGCTGATAAGAATCTTGATAGCGCAGCTCAATCATGCTTTTGTACTTTCTTTTGTGAAAATATCTCGGTCAACTAAGCTATCCATAAGGAAGTAAAATTTTTCTTGGATAACGGTATTTCCACCTGCTTTAAAAATATCGACCAAATGTAGACCTGATTTGTCTGTAATATTGATTTTAAAACCAGTCAAATCTTTATTGATAATAATTTTTAGAAGAAAGCCTTGATTAGAGTTGGGAATTTCTTCTAACATACGTGTTAATTGGTAATTACCAACCTGAGTCTGTTCAAATGTATTGTCACGCAAGGTGTATTTTTTGATACCTGGGTGAATAGAGTAGGTATAGTCACAGTTTTTAAGCGTTACAGATGTTGTAAAAGCCATTAATAAATGCCTCCGATAATTTCATGTAGTTTGTCGATGAGGAAGTCCACTTCCTCTTTGGTATTTTCAGGTGAGAAGCTAATCCGAATGGATTCCTTTAGGCGATGTGAATCTTTTCCATATAGCGCTTCTAAGACATGGCTCTTTTGAATCACGCCAGCAGTACAGGCAGATCCGCTGGAAACAGCGATACCTGCGAGATCTAGGCGCATGAGCATTTGCTCATTAAGCTGATTGGGGAAACCGATGTTGACAACGTAGGGAAGTGTCGGTCCTGCTTCATTTAGATAATGATGAGAAGACGCCAAATTTTTTATCAGGTGATCTTTTAAAGCAGAGACGCTGTTGAAATGTTCTTCTAGCTGTTCTGTTTGTTCTTTTAAAGCTGTTGCCATAGCTGCAATTCCTGCCAGATTTTCTGTTCCTGCACGGTGTTGTTGCTCTTGACGTCCTCCGTGAATCAGAGAGTCAAAGTTAGGGATACGACTATAGAGGAAGCCTACCCCTTTTGGACCATGAAACTTATGGGCAGCAGCAGAGAGAAAATCGATTCCTAGTTGTTCCGGTGAAATGGCGACTTTTCCAATTGCTTGGACAGCATCTACATGAAAAATAGCTTGATGTTGAGAAAGGATTTCGCCGATTTCTTTGATCGGTAGCAACAGTCCAGTCTCATTGTTGGCATACATGGCACTAACTAAAATAGTGTCTGGGCGCAGAGCTTCCTGCACCTGCTGGGCGGAAATTCTTTGATTGATAGGCTGAATATAGGTTACCTCAAAGCCAAACCGCTCCTGCAAATACTCCATGGTATGAAGGACAGCATGGTGCTCGATAGCGGTTGTAATGAGGTGTTTTCCCTTATGCTGATTTGCCAGTGCATAACCTTGGATAGCTAGGGTATCAGCTTCTGACCCCCCTGAGGTAAAAATGATCTGTTCCGGTTTGGCGTCTAGGATGTGAGCAATATCTGTTCGAGCTTGGCGGAGGATTGCGTTTGCTTTTCGTCCTGCCCAATGAATACTAGAGGAGTTACCATAGTATTCTGTTGCAATATCCATGAAGGTTTGAAGGGCAACTTTCGACAAGGAAGTGGTCGCTGCATTGTCTAAATAAATCAAGGAAATCTCCTAGTTTTCAGTATTTGGATTTGTAAAATCGAAGAGAGGACTGACTGGACGTCGTTCGTGAATGCGGATAATGGCGTCTGCAATCAATTCACTAGCGGTAATAAAAGCAATATTTTTTGGTAATTGTTCTTTGCTTACAACAGAATCTGTGACGAGTACTTCCTTGATTGGGGCTTGATCTAAGAGTTCTGCTGCAGTACCTGCAAATAACCCGTGACTTGCAACTGCATAAATCTCCGTTGCTCCGCCTTCTTGTACAATTCGAGCTGCTTCTGAGAAGGTACGACCAGTGTTTAAGATATCATCAATCAAGATAGCTGCTTTTCCAGCAACATCTCCGATAATATACCCTTCTGAACGATCGGCATCGTCTTGGGCATAGTCGATAATAGCAATTGAAGAATTGAGGTATTCTGCTAAGCTGCGAGCACGCTTGATACCAGAATTTTTAGGACTCACAATCACAACATCTTCACCACACAGCCCTTTTTCCATATAATGCTCTGCAAATAGTGGGACAGTAAAGAGATTGTCGACTGGAATATCAAAGAAACCTTGTACCTGAACAGCATGTAAATCAAGTGACAAGACACGATCCACACCTGCTTTGACCAGCATATTCGCAACGAGTTTTGCTGTAATTGGTTCACGAGGAGCAGCTGTACGATCCTGACGAGCATAGCCAAAATAAGGCATAACGACTGTAACAGAATGAGCACTTGCACGCTTACATGCATCCACCATAATCAATAATTCCCAAAGATGATTATTGACAGGATAGCTAGTTGATTGGATGATATAAACATCCACCCCACGGACACTTTCTTCGATATTGACTTGAATTTCTCCGTCTGAGAATTGTCGAGTTGACATTTTCCCAAGTGGAATTCCGGATGCTTCAGCAATTTTTTCAGCAATTGCACGGTTGGAATTCAAAGAAAATAGTTTAATTTGTTTATCACCATACGGTTGAACCATGATCAGAAATACTCCTTTTATTCGATAGTTCTATTTTATCAGAAAATCCCAAAATTTTCAGTAAAGAAATAGATCAGCTTGAAGAAAAAGTCTTTTTATTGCCACCATCCTCATGTGCTTTCGGACATCAGCGACTTCCTTCGGAGTAAAATAATCCAGTGGATTATTTTAGTCCGAGCCCAGAAACAAAGGAGCGAGGATAATCGATTTCAACGAAATCACGACTTTTGTCTCACTCCCACTTTTAGCACGGCGGAGGTGGCGGTATTGTGCTCGCTACGCTCGCAAATTTTCTAACCTTAAAACTACAGAAAATTAAATATTATTGTAATGTTTTTCTGAATTGTGAGGTTTGTCTACATTCTGATAGATTTCTTTTGAATTCGTTGGTTTATGAACTCAAGGCTTGCTCATCAGACAGGCAGCTGTCCGAGCAACCTTGCTTTTAGCGTATTTAAAGGCAATTTGTCGCTGTTTCAGATACTCCTCAAAAGCCATTTTCCCTTGACTAGCATCCTCTACCTCGACTTCTAATTCATAGTCTGTCTGCTCAGCATAGCTATTTTCATCAAGAGCCATCAGCCCAATAGGAGTCACTTTTTCATAGCGTCTTGTCGTCAAATCTCCCCAAACAATCAACTCTTCAAGGGCAATTCCAGTTTGTGTGATGAGGTCCAAGATATCCCCTTCAGGTAGCTCTACCTTTTGAATCAGTTGATGAGCGTGTTCAAGTAGCAAGGCTTGGTTGTATTCCTGATTGCCGATGTCTTGTGGAATTTTAAGAGTCAATTCTGCTCGGTCTTCTAAGGTGCGAATTCGTAGGGAATAGTGGTGTTGACGTAGGCTAAAATCTGCTGTGTCAATATAATAGTTGGTTTGAAGGACAGGAGCAACATCTGTAAATTCTGTCTGTAATTGTTGAAATTCGGCTGCCGTCAGGAGCGTTTTGTATTCAATTTCTAAATGATTTTTTTTCATAGGATAAAACCTTTTCGTATGGTATAATAGTTCTTGTGTTATTCTATTACAAAAACTAGTATTTGACAAGAAAGGAGCAGGTATGGAAATGAATTGGGAAGCCTTCCTAGACCCTTATATTCAGGCGGTTGGGGAATTAAAAATTAAACTGCGCGGTGTTCGTAAACAATATAGAAAAGCAAATAAGCATTCACCGATTGAATTTGTGACAGGACGTGTGAAGCCGATTGAATCCATCAAGGAAAAGATGGCTCTACGCCATATTCAGCTTGAAAATTTGGCACAGGACATGCAAGACATCGCAGGATTACGAATCATGGTGCAATTTGTTGATGACGTAGAAGAAGTACTTGACATCCTACGGAAGCGAAAAGATATGCGAGTGGTCTATGAACGCGATTATATCAATAATATGAAATCATCAGGCTACCGTTCCTACCACGTGGTGATTGAGTATCCAGTTGATACGATAAATGGAAATGAAACAGTACTAGCTGAGATTCAAATTCGCACCTTGTCCATGAATTTTTGGGCAACGATTGAACATTCCTTAAACTATAAGTATAAGGGGAATTTTCCAGAAGAAATTAGGCAACGCTTGGAAATTACAGCTAAGATTGCTTATCAATTAGATGAGGAGATGCGCAAAATCCGCGATGACATTCAAGAAGCTCAGGCCTTATTTGACCCGGCCTACCGCAAGTTGAATGACGGAGTTGGAAACAGCGACGATACAGATGAAGAATACAGATAGAAAAAAAATCGCCCTGCTCAGCAGTAAAAACCCAAAGAGCCAAGCTGTGATGAATGAGTTGTGGACCAAATTAAAAGAAGCCCAATTTATTTTAACACCTAAAAATCCAGATATTGTTATTTCAATTGGGGGAGATGGGATGCTCTTATCTGCTTTTCATAAGTACGAGGCAATGATGGATCGTGTTCGCTTTGTCGGCATTCATACAGGGCACCTTGGTTTTTATACGGATTATCGCGATTTTGAAGTTGATAAACTGATTGATAATTTAAAATTAGACACAGGAGCTCGTGTTTCCTATCCGATTTTAACTGTACGAATTAAGCTGATGAATGGTCGAGATATTGTCATGCGGGCCTTGAATGAAGCGACTATTAAACGTTTATCAAAAACTATGGTTGCAGATGTTTTTATCAATAAAGTGCCTTTTGAGCGTTTCCGTGGTGATGGTATTTCGGTGTCAACTCCCACTGGTTCAACAGCCTACAATAAATCTTTAGGAGGAGCTATTTTGCACCCGACCATTGAAGCATTGCAGATTGCAGAAGTTGCCAGTCTGAACAATCGCGTCTATCGGACCTTGGGTTCTTCCATTGTTGTTCCTAAAAAGGACAAGATTATGATTGAGCCAAAACATGATGATCGCTATTCGGTATCGATTGACAATCGGACCTTTGTTTATGATAATATTGATCGGATTGAATACCAGATTGACAATAGCAAAATTCATTTTCTAGCTACTCCGAGCCACACTAGCTTTTGGAATCGTGTCAAAGATGCCTTTATTGGTGAGGTAGAGTAATGCGCTTTGAATTCATTGTGGATCAACATGTAAAAATTAAGACATTTTTGAAAAAACATGATGTTTCAAAAGGACTATTAGCTAAAATCAAGTTCGAGGGTGGCGCAATTATTGTTAATGGAAAACCGCAGAATGCGACCTATTTACTGGATATTGGTGATCATTTGAGTATCGATATTCCTAGCGAAGAAGATGTGACGGGAAGTTTGGAGCCAATTTCTCATCCCTTAGATATTGTCTATGAAGACGAGCATTTTATGGTTATCAATAAACCAGCCGGATTTGCATCTATCCCAAGTATTCTGCATTCGTCAACCATTGCCAATTTTGTCAAGGGATATTATTTAGAACAAGGATATGAAAATAAACAGGTGCATATCGTCACACGTCTCGACCGTGATACATCAGGTCTCATGCTCTTTGCTAAACACGGCTATGCACATGCAAGACTAGATAAACAATTACAGGAAAAATTGATTCAAAAGCGTTATTTTGCCTTGGTTTATGGTAGCGGTCCATTAGAAGAAAAAGGGGAGATTATCGCCCCTATTGGCCGCCCAGAAGATAGCATTATCACACGTTGTGTGATGCCGACTGGAAAGTATGCGCATACGTCCTATGAAGTCGTTCAGTCTTGGGGAGATATCCACTTAGTTGATATTCAGTTGCATACTGGAAGAACGCATCAGATCCGCGTTCATTTTGCGCATATTGGCTTTCCTTTATTGGGAGACGACCTGTATGGTGGCAGTATGGAGCATGGGATAGAGCGGCAAGCATTACACTGTCATCGCATCGGATTTTTTAATCCGTTTTCAGAAAAAGAATTAATTTGTGAAAGCGATTTGACAAATGACTTTAAAAGCGTTATCATGAATTTGCAAAATAAAAATTAGAAAGACACATAGCCTTTTGTTTGGATTTATTACTGGGTAACATGACGCAGGCATAACTAGAGTTAAGCAAGACGTGTTAATGATGTAATAAAGAAAATGAAAAGGGCTATAAAGGTTAAGAAAATGGGAATTCGTTCACTATTTGGTTGTTTGCGTGAAAAAATTGTTGGAAAGCAAGTTAAAATTGTTTTTCCAGAAGGAAATGATGAGCGCGTGGTACGTGCAGCTGCACGGTTGAAATTTGAAGGATTGGTAGAACCAATTATTCTTGGAAATCCCGAAGAGGTAAGCACTTTACTGGCTGATATCGGTTTTGCAGATCCTCAATGCACTGTTATCAATCCGGAAGAGTATGCAGATTTCGAAGCGATGAAAGAGGCATTTGTAGAAGTTCGTAAGGGCAAGGCTACACTAGAAGATGCAGATAAGTTGTTACGAGATGTCAATTACTTTGGTGTCATGCTGGTGAAAATGGGCTTGGCAGATGGAATGGTATCTGGTGCGATTCATTCAACTGCTGATACAGTACGTCCAGCACTTCAAATCATCAAAACAAAGCCAGGTATTTCTCGTACATCAGGTGTCTTCTTGATGAACCGTGAAAATACCAGTGAGCGTTATGTCTTTGCTGATTGTGCAATCAATATTGACCCAACTGCTCAGGAATTAGCAGAAATTGCTGTCAATACAGCAGAAACAGCAGCTATTTTCGATATTGATCCTAAGGTTGCTATGCTCAGCTTCTCTACAAAAGGTAGCGGTAAAGCTCCACAAGTGGATAAGGTGGTTGAAGCAACGCGCATTGCGAAAGAGTTAGCACCGGATTTGGCTCTGGATGGAGAATTGCAATTTGATGCAGCTTTTGTGCCAGCTACAGCAGCGATTAAAGCTCCAGATAGTGATGTAGCAGGTCAAGCAAATGTCTTTGTTTTCCCAGACTTACAAGCAGGAAATATTGGCTATAAAATTGCACAACGCTTGGGAATGTTTGATGCAATTGGTCCAATCTTGCAAGGTTTGAACATGCCAGTAAATGATTTGTCTCGCGGATCAAGTGCGGATGATATTTATAAATTGGCTATTATTACGGCTGCCCAGGCATTGGAAAATGAAAAGTAAGATGAAGCCATTTATGAAGTATGTAAGAGGCTATGTGAAGGAAGCAATTTTAGCTCCCTTGTTTAAGCTCTTAGAAGCCTGCTTTGAGTTAGCAGTTCCTCTTATTATTGCTTTTATTATTGATACAGTTATTCCTCATAGCAATCACAGTCAGTTGATTGCTATGATTTTGTTATTGGTCCTTTTAGCAGTTATCGGTGTGATTGTGGCTGTTATTGCCCAATATTATTCCGCTAAAGCAGCAGTAGGCTACACCAAGGAATTGACAGAGGATTTGTACAAGAAAGTTCTTTCTTTACCTAAAGCGAGTCGTGATTTGCTATCAAGTGATAGTTTACTTACACGATTATCGAGTGATACCTTACAGATTCAAACAGGAATCAATATCTTTTTACGCCTTTTCCTAAGAGCTCCAATTATTGTGTTTGGTTCCTTGATTATGGCTTTTTCTATCAGTCCGAGCTTGTCAGTTTATTTTCTGATGATGATTGCTCTCTTGTTCTTAATCGTATCGTTTGTTTCGGTTATGGCAAGCAAGTTTTATGCTTTAATGCGCAGTAGTTTGGATCAGTTGGTTGGGCAAGTTAGAGAGACACTTACGGGAATACGAGTAATTCGTGCTTTTGGACAAATCTTACGCGAAATCACCGTTTTTCAGCAGTTAAACCAGACCTATACTCGGGAACAGCTGACAGCCGGTTTTTGGTCGTCTTTTCTCTCACCAGCAACTTTTTTCGTTGTAAATGGAACCTTGCTTGTTTTGATTGTCCAAGGAAGGTTGGCAGTTGGTCAGGGATTGTTAAATCAAGGAAAATTTGTGGCCTTAATCAATTATTTATCACAAATTTTGGTGGAATTAGTCAAAATGGTCATGGTCATTTCAACGCTAAATCAGAGTTTTATTAGCGCTGACCGGATAAACGAGGTATTTGAACAAGAATCAGAGGATATTGAACAACCTTTTTCTTATTCGAGTATTTCAACAGATTGGATTCTTGTTGCCCAAGATTTATCCTTTGCCTATCCGAAAGCAGCAGAAAATGCCTTGACAGCCCTTTCTTTTCGTGCGAAAAAGGGAGAATTTTTGGGAATAATAGGGGGAACGGGTTCAGGAAAGTCTACTTTGGTTGATCTGTTGTTGCACCTCTACCCAGTTGAGCATCAGCATCTTTCTCTCTTTAAATCAGATGGGCACTCGCCAGTTAACTTGAAAGAATGGCGAGAACAGTTTGCTTTGGTAGGACAACAAGCCCAACTCTTTAGTGGAACCATTCGTTCGAATCTCTTGCTGGGCAAGCAGTCTGCCTCTGAGGATGACCTATGGAAGGTCTTAGAAATGGCACAGGCCAAGGAGTTTGTACTTGAAAAGGGTGGTTTGGAAGCAAGCGTCGAAGCATTTGGACGCAACTTTTCCGGAGGCCAACGCCAGCGTCTGACCATTGCGCGGGCTCTTCTTCAACAAGCTCCTATTTTGGTGTTAGATGATGCAACATCAGCCTTGGACTATTTGACAGAAAGAAGATTATTGGATGCCATCAGTCATTTACCGGACAGATTGCTGATTATGATTTCTCAGCGGACAAACAGCCTAGCACAGGCAGATCAGATTTTGGTCTTAGATCAGGGAAGACAGGTTGGTTTAGGTCGCCATGAGGACTTATTGGCAACTTGTGCCATCTATCAAGAAATCGACCAGTCTCAACATGGTCAGGAGGTGTCTCATGGGGTCTAATAGTAGTTTGAGACAACTTGTGTCTCGTATGTTACGGCAACCTCTTCATCTTTCGTTGATTGTACTTGGTAGTCTCGTTCAAGTAATCTTATCGGTCTACCTACCTGTTTTAATCGGTCAAGCTGTTGATGCTGTTTTCATCAAGGGGAATTCAGCTTTCTTTAGCGATTTGCTGTTTAGCATGATTTTTGTGATTCTAACCAATACGCTTGTTCAATTCTGTCTGCCACTTTTCATTAATCAATTGATTTTTCGTTTGATAAATGAATTGCGTCAAGAGGTGTATGAAAAAATGCATTCCCTGCCTTTAGCCTATCTTGATCGGCAGAGTATCGGAGATATGGTTGCTCGTATTTCGAGCGATAGTGAGCAATTAACCAATGGATTGACTATGATTTTCAGTCAATTTTTGCTTGGAATGATGACGATTTTCATGACGATTTTTAGTATGGCAAGGCTAGATCGAACCCTGATGATTCTGGTCGTTGTGCTGACTCCGTTGTCTCTATTTGTTGCTCGCTTTATTGCCCAAAAAAGCTATGGCTATTACCAGAAACAAACAGAGTCTCGTGGACAGCAGACCAAGTTGTTAGAAGAAAGCATTCGTCAGTTATCCTTGATTCAGTCCTTTAATGCCCAAGAGCAGTTTATGACACGGTTTGGGCATTCCAATCAGGCTTATGCCCGCTATTCGCAAGCAGCGATTTTTGCTTCTGCAACCAGTAATCCCACAACGCGTTTTATCAATGCTCTGATCTATGCTTTATTGGCTGGACTGGGTGCGCTTCGAATTATGACAGGAAATTTTACGGTAGGAGAGCTAACAACCTTTTTAAGTTACGCTAGTCAGTATACGAAGCCCTTTAATGATATTTCTTCTGTCTTATCCGAATTGCAGAGTGCCTTGGTCTGTGCGGAGCGACTCTTTGAGATTGTCAATCAAGAATCTCTACAGGATGAAAAGAAGCCCCCACTCCTAGAAGAAGCGGTAGCTGGTCAGATTCAATTTAAAGAGGTCGATTTTTCCTATCAGCCTGACCAGCCTTTGATTGAAGGCTTAAATATAACTGTCCCTGCTGGTGCTAGAGTTGCTATCGTAGGGCCTACTGGTGCAGGTAAGTCAACTGTCATCAATCTCTTGATGCGCTTCTATGAGGTGAATAAGGGGCAGATTTTATTGGATCAGGTGCCTATTTCACACTATAGCCGTGAAGAATTTAGACGGCAGATTGGCATGGTGTTGCAGGAAACGTGGATTAAGTCAGCAACGATTCATGAAAATATTGCCTATGGTTATCCCGAGGTGACACGTGATGAAGTAGTAGCAGCAGCTAAGGCTGCGAATGCGGATTTCTTTATTCGTCAGCTACCTCAAGGTTACGATACGGAATTAACTGACGGCGGAGCTTCCCTTTCCCAAGGACAGCGACAGCTGTTATCCATTGCTCGCGTCTTTGTTCACTTGCCTAAAATTTTGATTTTAGATGAAGCGACATCCTCTATCGATACGCGGACAGAAATTCTCGTGCAACAGGCCTTTGAACGCTTGATGCAGGGTAGAACGAGTTTTATCATTGCCCATCGCCTATCGACCATTCAGTCGGCTGACCTGATTCTCGTTATGGTAGCTGGAAAAATCGTAGAGCAAGGAAATCACAAGCAGCTCATGCAGGCCAAAGGATTTTACTATCATATGCAAATGAGTCAAGAAGAGGGGGAGAAAAATTTGTAGACTAATTTTAAAATTTAAGAGTCAGATAGACCGCTTAATCAATATAAGGAGTGAAATTCAGCCGTGAGGTTGAAAACTCCATTTTGTCAATGGCTAGGCTGTCAGTGCCTACTTTCTTGACGATTGATGTAAAAATAGAGGTTCATGAGGTTGGAGAGATGACTCCTACCTCATTTTTATAGACTTTGCTCATGTAGAGTAGGATACATCCATTTTCTCAAGCCTAGCTTTTGGAGAGAGTGGGAATGTTTGTGGTATACTGGTCTTATGATTGATTTGAAGAAATACGGCATTGAAATGTGGCCACAAGAAAAGATAGTAGCCTTTCGCAAGGCCTTACTGGACTGGTATGATGAAAATAAGCGAGACCTGCCTTGGCGGCGTACTAGAGATCCCTATGCTATTTGGGTGTCAGAAATTATGCTACAGCAAACACGTGTTGATACGGTCAGGCCTTATTATGAACGCTTTTTATATCACTTGCCGACTATACAGGATTTGGCATCTGCACCTGAAGAAGTTATTTTGAAACTTTGGGAAGGTTTGGGCTACTATTCACGAGTGCGCAATATGCAACAGGCTGCCCAGCAAATGGTGTCAGATTTTGAAGGCAGATTTCCTACCACATATGCAGACATTGCGAGTTTAAAAGGAATTGGTCCATATACTGCTGGAGCTATTGCCAGTATTGCCTTTGGCTTACCAGAACCAGCTGTGGATGGGAATGTCATGCGGGTTTTGAGTCGCTTGTTTGAGGTAGACCATGACATTGGGGTGCCTGCAAACCGCAAGATTTTTCAGGCCATGATGGAAGAATTGATTGATCCAGAACGACCAGGGGACTTTAATCAGGCTCTGATGGATTTGGGGTCTGATATCGAATCTCCTACCAATCCTAGACCTGAAGAAAGTCCAGTTAAGGATTTCAGTGCGGCCTATCTCAACGGTACCATGGACAAATATCCGATTAAGGCACCTAAGAAAAAGCCAATTCCAGTCACCTATCAAGCCTTTATTATTCGCAATGAGAAAAATGAATTTTTGTTAGAGAAAAATCAAGGGACTAACTTATTGGCAGGATTTTGGTCTTTTCCTTTAGTGGAGAAAGATGAGGCAATTCCTCCGCAGCTCTCTCTTTTTGAAGTTGCAGAAGCTAGTCCGCAAGTAGATGTTAAACAGGAATTTCATAAAATCTACCCATTAGAAGTGGAGTGGCAGTCCGAAAGATTTGCACCTGTGCAACATATCTTTAGTCATCGCAAGTGGCAGATTGAATTACTAGAAGGAATCGCAATAGCAGGCTTTCTTCCAAAGAATCGGGAACTCCAGTGGATTTCAGTTGAGGATTTTCATCGCTATCCCTTTGCTAAACCACAGCAAAAAATGTGGGATAGTTACTTGGCTGGAAAACAAAGCTTGACCTAAATCATTGCAAAAAAATTTATATTAGAGCATATAAATACTTGAAAAATACCCTATAATATGATATTTTATAAATAGAAAGCGTTTTCCTTTGCATGAAAATTATCTTCTGCGAGAATATCAGATGGTTTACTTGATAATATGATGACTTAATGTCTAGTTTGATTCATTTAGGTAGGAGTATTTAGTATGAAAACGAAAAAAATTTTAATGATGTTAGCTTTTATTTCTCTATCTCTATTGATGAATATGAATGAAGTTCGTGCAGAAGAGATGATTGATCAGTATATTGATACAAATGCTCCCGGTGCGATCGCCATCCACTTAGGAAAATTTGTTAATAATCCAAAAACATCAATCATATTTAGAAATAGGTGATACTGATGAGGAAAATTAATGTTCAATTCATCATTATGCTCTATCTACTTGTGATGGCTTCTGCATGTTTGCTAGGTTGCTCGTCTATCAAAAAAGACAGATTTTCCCTATCGTCTGATGCAGACTTTTATATCGTTGGCTATAAGGGAGTGAAGGGCTACCGTGTTCAGGATCAAAAGTGGGAACAGGTATCAGATGCTAGGGTAGACATCGTGAGAGGTCAAATCAATAATGTAGTTCAAAGGGCTAATCTTGCGAACAGATACCTAGTCTTTTCTGAAGAAGGCCCTCCTCATGGTGTAATTGGTCGCATTATTTCCCTCGATTTTCAGACAGGTGAGATTGTATTTCATAAGACTAACGACTACGCCTTTTCTTCATCGGGTGTTTCTCCTAATTATTATTATTCCTCAGAAGCTACTACCGATGAAACATCTTTCGCATCTTTTGATAGCAATACAAGGAAGAGGAGTAAGTATATATTTGAAGAACCTATGATTGGGGAAATTTTTCAGTTGATGGGGATAAGATTTATCTTGCTGCTACAAATGTTCGTAGCGATGAGGATGGAAATTATTCTACTTATCTCTATACTTTTTCTGTCAAAAATGACGGTGAAAATCAATTTGAGAGTAAAAGGTTACTGCCAGAGGATGAGGAAAAGACTTATTTTTATTCAAGTAGTATCGCAAAGGGACCAGATGTCTATATTGCCGTTCCGGCATATAGGCTAAAGGCTACCAAGGAAAGACGATATAATGAGAGTGGTCTCTTTCATTATAATGCAGAGACGGGACAAGAGGACTGGATTGATTTACCAGAAATTTATCCCATAGAGTTGTTTGACCTGGGGCGTGATTATTGCGCTATTGTACATAGGACTGTGGCGCCACGATTCGGTTTTAGTCTTTTTAAGTTTCAAGATAAGACTTCTGAGTTTATTGATGTAGGTCAATTTGGCTTGGCGCTTGATAATGAAGGTACTATCAGAGACATTCAGCAATTCAATGAGCATTCTGTGTTGGTCTTGGTCGATAATACTTTGGTGCTTTATGATTTTGTATCGAAACAACTTCTTTTTCAAGAAGATCTTGCAACGGATGGTGACCATCCTTTCCATATCTGGGTGAGGCGGGATAAGTAATTTTTACGCCTGAAATAAAGGAGGAACTATGAAATTTCTTTCTGGAGGATATAAATAGTTGAAAACGCTTTACAAAAATGATATGATAGGGGTGTGAAGAGGGGGTAGGATTAATAGGCTTACAATGTCTTCTTTGACTAGAAGACGTAAGAGGAAAAGTTCACCATGTTTTAACTATACACAGATTGGGTCTCCTTCTCAATCTCGCATTGCACAAATCAAGCTGCCCTATATTGATTACATGTGGTATGTATAAAGAATAATGAACGAACTGTAGTATTCGGTTTGTAATCGAAATAGATAAGTGTAGGTAGGTATGAATTTGTTAGGGTAGCTAGCTGAAACATATAATACATTATCTTATTTTTCCAAAATAATCACTTCCTTACTGGTGGACTTTTCCTGATTTTAAAGGTATAGCAAAAAGAGGCGACTGCCTCTTTTTTGTGTTATTTTTTTACAAATGCATTGATTTCTGCTTCAATAGCAGCGATTTTTGCTTCTGCATCAGCCATATCCGTTCCAACAGTTGCAATGTAGAACTTGATTTTTGGCTCTGTTCCAGACGGACGAACTGCAAACCAAGAATCATCTGTTAAGGTGTATTTCAAGACATTGCTTGGCGGAGTTGTCAATGCTGAGACGTTACCTTCCTTATCAGTAGCTGTTTGTTTTTGGAAATCTTCTAAGAGGGCAATGGCTGTCTTGTTAAATTCTGTTGGAGCATTGCCACGGAATTTGTCCATAATCTTCTTGATTTCCGCTTTTCCGTCAACACCTGAGAGGGTGACAGAAATAGTTTTTTCTGCATAGTAGCCATATTCTTCAAAAATTTGGTTAATGCCATCTGCCAAGGTCAAGCCTTTAGAGCGATAGTAGGCGGCGATTTCAGCAACAATTAGAACGGCTTGAATAGCATCTTTGTCACGCACAAATGGCTTGATAAGGTAGCCGAAGCTTTCCTCAAAACCAAATAGATAGGTATGGTTGTGTTTTTCTTCAAATTCTTGAATCTTTTCTGCGATAAATTTGAAACCAGTCAAGACATTGAACATAGTTGCGCCGTAGCTTTCTGCAATTTTGGTCACGAGTTCAGTTGACACAATTGATTTGGCTAGAGCTGCATTTGCTGGAAGGGTGCCAGCTTGTTTGTGGGCTTCCAAGATATATTTGGCAATGAGGGCTCCGATTTGGTTACCAGAAAGGTTGCGGTAGCTACCGTCTGCTTGGCGAATTTCAACTCCGAGGCGGTCAGCATCTGGATCTGTTGCGACCAAGACATCTGCATCAACTTGACGGCCTAATTCTTCAGCAAGGGCAAAGGCAGATTGACTTTCTGGATTCGGTGATTTGACGGTTGAGAAGTTTGGATCAGGATTTGCTTGACTTTCTACGACTTGGACAGATTCAAAACCTGCTTGGGCAAGGGCACGACGAGCCAGCATCTCACCTGTACCATGTAGCGGTGTAAAGACAATCTTCATATCGCGACCATATTCGTTGATGAGGTCTTGGTTGATATTGACATCTTTGATTTCTTTGAGGTACTCGCTATCGACTGCTTCACCGATAACTTCGATGAGATTGCGTTCTTTGGCAGCTTCCAAATCAGCTACAGCAATGGCAAATGGATCTGTGATATCGCGAATATAGTCTGTAAGAGCATCTGCATCTGCAGGTGGCATTTGACCGCCATCTTCACCGTATACTTTATAACCGTTGTATGGAGCAGGGTTGTGACTCGCCGTAATCATGATTCCAGCAACTGTTTGGAGATGACGGACTGCAAATGATAGTTCTGGTGTCGGCCGTAATTCTTCAAAAACATAGGCCTTGATGCCATGTTCAGCAAGGACACGAGCTGCGTCAAAGGCAAATTCTTGAGAAAAGTGGCGAGAGTCATAGGCAATGGCAACACCTCTATCTTTGGCTTCTTGACCTTTTGATTCGATAAGGCGTGCCAAACCTTCTGTTGCTTGGCGTACGACATAAATGTTGATACGGTTGGTACCAGCTCCAATCAATCCACGCATACCAGCTGTTCCAAACTCAAGAGACGTATAAAAAGCATCTTCTTTGGTCTTTTCATCCATATTGCGCAAGTCTTCCTGTAGATAGTCAGGAAGCTCTGTATAGTTGAGCCAGGTTTGATATTGTTCTTGATAGGTCATTGTCAGTCTCCTTTTATAAGTATTCTATTAAACGCTTTCATTATATCATTTTTGAAAAGAAAAAGCACGCTTTCACGTGATTTTCTGATTATTTTTTCGCTTTTTGCAGAGTTGGTACAATAGCTGCTGTCAGAAAGGCTGCAATCAGCATTTCTGCAATCGAATTTGTCCCAATAATAGTTGCTAACATTGCTTGGATATTTCCATTATAGACAGATGAGAAGAGGAAAAAGATACTTCCAAGAACAAAGACAGTATTAGTTAATGAGCCGATAGCTCCAGAAATGAGAAGGCCTAGTCGCTTTTGTGATAAGCGATAGATAAAGTATGGCGTTACCCCAATCAATATACGTGGAAGGATAGCGACAACCAAAGAATACCATTGCCCATTGGCAACAAAAGGAGAAAAAAGATAGCTGGTAGGTAAGAGCATAATCGTGTTATGGACCACACTCAAGATGCCCATCATTCCTCCTAAGGTTGCCCCAATTTTAGGACCATATAAAATGGAGGCTACAATGACTGGGATGTGGACAATCGTTGGTTTGATGGGGACTGGCAAGAGATTAAAAATGACAGAGCTGAGAATGTCAATCACAATCATTGTGGCAAAGAAAATAGCTAGGATTGCAACTTGAGTAGATTTAGTTCGTCTCATGGAGGGTATTACTCACTTTCTCTAAAATAACATCACTATCTGCAAGGGCACCAACTCCGACATCACCACAAGCAAGTAAGGATTCTCTCGGTAAAATTTCTTCAAAGCCATATGTCTGCAACCGTTTAAGATTTTCTTGGGTAGCAGGGTTGAGGTACATATTTGTATTCATAGCTGGCGCAATCAACTTGGGTGTGGTGCTAGGTAAGGCTAAGGCAACAGCAGTGACAATGTTGTCAGCAAAGCCATAGGAAAGCTTGGCAATCGTCTGTGCAGAAGCAGGTGCTACCAGAAAGACATCTGTTTGTTTGGCGATATCAATGTGCTTGATAGAGCTAGGATTTTCCTCCACCATCACATCTGTATGAACGAGATTTTTGGACAAAGACTGTAAAGTTAATGGCGTAATGAATTGGGTAGCAGCTCTTGTCATTAGGACAGTGACCGAGTGGCCTAACTTTCCTAGTTGACTAGTCAAGTCTGCAGCTTTATAAGCAGATATAGAACCTGTAACGGCTAGGGTAATACGAGCCATATTATCTCCTTTTTTCCAATAGTTTTTCTATGATTAAATCAGCAATTTCTTCCTTAGTTTGGGCGGGGTAGGCATGTGTTTCGTCGACCAGATAGGCACCGTGTCTAGTCGGACTAATATCTGCTAAATCGTTGGCTAAGATGTAGTCTGCTTGATTTTTCATGAGGCTGGCACGGGCCACTTGAAAGAGTTCTTCCTTGGCAACATTGACTAAGAGTTTAAAGCCAATCAGCTGAATCTCAGGATTCCATTTTTTAATCACGGAGATCACCTTTGGTGTTTTTTTGAGAAAGAGGACTTGGTAGTCATCCTTTGATGAAATTTTTCCTTCAACATTGGTTTTCTCAAGTAAACTTTCGATCGGTTGTGTATTTTTCACTTGGTCAAGACCGGTCATATAAACAGGGCTATAATCAGAGACTGCCATGCTATGGATGAGGACATCGTGAGTTGGTACAAGCTCTTCTAAGATCTGAGCAAGGCTAGCCACATCTGTAATCTCTACAATGGTTAAGTTGTCTGTTGGGCTAGGTTTTACGGCTGTTTTAGTGGTGACAAGGGTTACTTCCAATCCAGTTTTCAAGCATTTTTCTGCAATGATTTTTCCTAGATTTCCTGTCGCGTGGTTAGTAATAGAGCGGACACGGTCAATCGCTTCACTTGTTCCGCCAGAAGTAATCAAGATTTTCATGTTTTTATTGTACTATAAAATTTACGCTAGGTAAAGCGTTTGAAATGGTAGCGCTATAAGAAGATTTAAAGGATTTTTTTAGCTATTCTGAATGGTATAAAATGGCCTTTCTTTAAAAGTGCAAAAACCGAATATTTATCGTAATATGGTAATAAAATGTGCGTTTTAGTTGAAATTCTGCTATACTATTTTCATTAACTAGATGGGAGTTACTATGAAAACAGATATTGAAATTGCACAAGGTGTGGAGTTACAGCCGATTGTTGATGTGGTTGAAAAGGTCGGGATTAGCTATGATGACTTGGAACTATACGGGAAATACAAGGCTAAATTATCCTTTGAAAAAATAGAAGCTGTCAAAGAAAATGAGCTTGGGAAACTGATTTTGGTAACAGCCATTAATCCAACGCCCGCAGGAGAAGGGAAGTCGACTGTGACAATCGGTCTAGCAGATGCACTTTCTAAGATTGGTCAGAAAACGATGATTGCACTTCGTGAGCCGTCGCTCGGTCCTGTCATGGGAGTAAAAGGCGGAGCTGCTGGTGGTGGCTATGCACAGGTCTTGCCGATGGAGGATATTAACCTGCATTTTACAGGGGATATGCATGCGATTACCACCGCTAATAATGCTCTTTCTGCCCTGATTGACAACCATATTCATCAAGGAAATAGTTTGGGTCTTGATCAGCGTAGAATTATCTGGAAACGCGTGGTAGACTTGAATGATCGAGCACTTCGTAAGGTAACAGTCGGTCTGGGCGGTCCCTTGAACGGCATTCCACGTGAGGATGGATTTGATATTACGGTTGCCTCTGAAATCATGGCTATTCTTTGCTTGGCAACGGATTTAAAGGATTTGAAAGAGCGATTGGCGAATATTGTCATTGGTTACCGATTTGACCGCAGTCCAGTCTATGTTCGAGATTTGAAGGTTGAGGGTGCGCTCACCTTGATTTTGAAAGAAGCTCTAAAACCCAATCTTGTGCAGACGATTTATGGTACGCCTGCCTTTGTGCACGGAGGTCCCTTTGCCAATATTGCACATGGTTGCAATTCTGTTTTAGCGACTTCAACAGCGCTTCGTTTGGCAGATATTGTGGTAACAGAAGCAGGATTTGGGGCAGACCTTGGAGCAGAGAAGTTCCTTGACATTAAAACACCCAATCTCCCTAAAGCCCCTGATGCGGTTGTGATTGTGGCAACTCTCAGAGCACTTAAGATGCATGGCGGTGTAGCAAAAGAACATCTTTCAGAAGAAAATGTAGCAGCGGTGGAGGCGGGCTTTGCCAATCTCAAACGCCATGTTGAAAATATTCAAAAATATGGGGTTCCAGCAGTTGTTGCCATTAACGAATTTGTCACAGATACCCCAGCAGAAATTGCAATTTTGAAAAAACTCTGCGCAGAAATAGGTGTGCCAGTCGAACTCGCCAGCGTCTGGGCAGATGGTGCAGCAGGTGGTGTGGACTTGGCTGAAACTCTCATTAACACGCTTGAAGCACAACCTGCCCAGTATAAACGCCTTTATCAGGCAGAGGATAGCTTGGAAACAAAAATTACGAAGATTGTGACAGAGATTTATGGCGGTAAGGGGCTTGTCTTTGAAAAGAAAGCCCGCACGCAATTGGGTGAATTTGCTAAGCACGGCTGGGACAAGTTGCCTGTTTGTATGGCCAAAACCCAGTATAGTTTTTCAGATGATCCGACTGCTCTTGGTGCCCCTGAAAACTTTGACATCACGATTCGTGAATTCGTACCAAAACTGGGAGCAGGCTTCATTGTCGCTCTGACAGGAGATGTCATGACCATGCCAGGTCTACCGAAACTGCCTGCGGCTCTGAACATGGACGTGGCAGAAGACGGAACTGCAATTGGCCTCTTTTAAAAGCCGTCACCAATCACATTTTATCGTAAAACTGGGGATTTTCTCCAGTTTTTTGGTATAATACTTTAGATAAAGGAGGAAATAAAAACATGAAAAAGAAATGGTTGAAAATAGCTCTTGTACTCAGCTTATCGGTCGGTGTATTGGCAGGCTGTCAGTCTATTCAGAACTGGTGGAAAAATACCAAGGCAGAGTGGATTGGACTAGATATGACAGTACGGACCTATGATGAAAATTCACAACTGATTGATCAAATGTCTGGGAAATCCTTATCCATTGCTCGAAATGAAGAGTTTGATTCGGTGGATAGTGAAGGAAATTCAAAGGGAGATAGTTCCGTTTTGAAAATCACCTTGGGCAAATATGAAATTGATCACGTGGGATCATCCTTGATTGCAGTAGAAGATGGCTTAGAAGATATTTTCTTGAAATACCAAAAGAATGCGACCGCAGACGATCAACAAGCAGCAGTTCCAATTCTCAATCGTATGGTTTCGAAATTTAAAAACGACTTTACTGGAAAAGCAAAAGTTATTTTGATTCGTTCACAAAATGGGACACCGCTTGCGACCTATGCAGGAAATAAGGTTTCTTTATACGCTTCTGATGCACCAAAGACTTCAGAACTGTTGATTGACGGCAAACGCTTGATTATTTACCGCTGTGACTACACCATTTATGATAGGGAGTTG
Organism: Streptococcus marmotae; assembly: GCF_001623565.1. Taxonomy (NCBI): domain Bacteria; kingdom Bacillati; phylum Bacillota; class Bacilli; order Lactobacillales; family Streptococcaceae; genus Streptococcus; species Streptococcus marmotae. The sequence continues at coordinate 1,848,792 of NZ_CP015196.1, forward strand.
TTGGAGAGATGAGGCAAATCTATGCTTATGAAACAGAAAACGATTGGTTAGCAATTCAGCCAGTAACAGAAGTATTGATTGAAAAAGCTCAGGAATACCAAGATTACCTTGCGAATCATTTTGCCTTAAAAGAACCAGCTTTGTTTGTCGTTTGGACCAAGGCAGACTTTGCCAATCTGGTGTTTGGCAACCATGACTTACCTGCCTATAACAATGGGACGCGGATAGTGATGTGTCCTGATAAGAAAGAGTGGAAAATCTTGTTTTTAAAGGCTTTTAAAGCGTATGAGTTGCCCCTACAATTAAGTCGGTATTACCAGTCGTTGCCAGACTATCAGATGCTACAGATATTTTTGCACGAAATCACTCACGATAGCGATCTCTTTGGTTCGGAATATGGTGATACGAGAGAAGATCTCTGGTTTGAGGAGGGGATGTGCGAGTACCTATCTTATCGCTATCTATTAAAAGAAGATGAATTGACAGAATTACGGGCTTTATTACAACAACAGGTAGATTTCTTTAGCCCCATTTTTGGAAGATTCGAGCGATGTGAGCCTATATGACTGGTTGATGAAAGAAGGAAAAACATGTTAGTGATTCGTACTGCACAAGCAATCGATGCGGCAGCTATTCGAGCGATTTATGAACCTTATGTAGAGAAAACAGCCATTACCTTTGATTTGGAGGTACCTAGCAAAGAGGATTTCCAACGGAAAATAGAGCAGATAAACGAGCGTTTTCCCTTTCTCCTTGCTGAAGATGACGGGCAGGTCATGGGTTATGCCTATGCTTCGACTTACTACGATAAAGCCGCTTACGATTGGACAGCAGAATTAACGATTTATCTAGACGAGGAAAAGCGTGGTTCAGGACTAGGAAGCGCTTTGTATGATGCCTTGGAAAGCGAATTGATCCAACGCGGTTTTAAGAACTTTGTAGCCTGCATTTCTCTGCCAAATGAGGCTAGTATTGCCTTTCATAAGAACCGTGGGTATGAGCAGGTGGCGCATTTTAAAAAGGTTGGTTACAAATTTGATAAATGGCACGATATTGTTTGGTTACAAAAAAGTTTATTGGAGGAATAAGGATGCGGGTAGAAGAACTTCAAGACCAATTGAAGGCAGTTGCGTCTGTCGAAGAGGCAGAGAAAATGGCGGCCTACCTTCGCAACCAATTTCCTTTTTTGGGGGTGAGAGCTAGCTTACGCAGGAAAATCAGCAAGGAATTTTTTAAGCCTTATCAGAAGAATCCTATTGATTGGAACTTTGTCGAGCAGGCCTGGGCTAATCCCTACCGTGAAATCCATTATACAGCAATTGATTACCTGGCTATGAATAAAGGAAAGTTGACGCCTGAGGATTTGCCTCGCTTGAAAACCTTGATTACAACGCATTCATGGTGGGACTCAGTCGATGGATTGGATAAAATTGCGGGGGAGATTGCTTTTTCTTATCCCAAGGCCAAATCTGTTTTACTGGACTGGAGTGTTTCTGATAATATCTGGTTGCGCAGGGTTGCGATTGACCACCAACTATTGCGCAAGCAAAATACAGATACGGAGTTGTTAGAGCAAATAGTGGTCAATAACCTCGGTCAAACAGAGTTTTTCATCAATAAAGCGATTGGCTGGAGTTTACGCGATTATTCCAAAGTCAATCCAGCTTGGGTGAGGGACTTTATTGCCAAATATGAAGAGAAAATGGCACCTCTCAGCATTCGTGAAGCAAGTAAGTATATATAAAACAGCAATATCTGCTATATTATTGGTAGCCCAAAAAAGATTCGCCAGAAAATTGAAAAAGATGCAGGAGATGTGGTGGAAGTCCTCATTCAGCTACTGGTATAGCTGATAGAGACTGCTATTCATGAACAAAAGAAAGAAAAATTTGCATTAGCGATAAAATCTGCTATAATAGAACCATGCGATGAGCCGAATGTGGCAGTAACCACTTTCACGCTAGGGAGGTCAAAACGCAGGAGCGGACCTTGATAAGTTGTGTGAACCTGCTTATCACACGAAAGTGCCCCTGACCAGGAGAAATCCTGGTCTTTTTGTTTCTGCCTTTTCATCTTTTTATCGTAAACATCTTTTCATTTACTGAAAAAAAGTGTATAATAGCAAGCGTAGATAAATTTTTAGAAAATTCGAAAAAAGAGGTAGTTTATGGGATATACAGTAGCTGTTGTTGGTGCAACTGGTGCAGTTGGTGCACAGATGATTCAGATGTTGGAAGAGTCAACCTTGCCGATTGACAAGGTACGGTATTTGGCATCTGCTCGTTCAGCTGGTAAGGTCTTGCAGTTCAAAGGACAAGATGTGACGATTGAAGAGACAACAGAAGATGCCTTTGAAGGTGTCGATATTGCCCTTTTCTCAGCAGGCGGTTCTACATCAGCTAAGTACGCACCCTATGCCGTAAAAGCCGGAGCGGTTGTGGTGGACAATACCTCGTATTTCCGTCAAAATCCTGATGTGCCATTAGTAGTACCAGAAGTCAATGCGCATGCATTAGATGCTCATAAAGGAATTATTGCTTGTCCAAACTGCTCTACCATTCAAATGATGGTAGCCTTAGAACCTGTTCGTCAAAAATGGGGCTTGGACCGCATTATCGTATCAACCTACCAAGCTGTTTCTGGAGCTGGTATGGGAGCGATTTTAGAAACACAGGCCCAACTTCGTGCAGTTTTAAATGATGGCGTAGCACCAAAAGATGTAGAAGCGAATATCTTACCTTCTGGTGGTGATAAGAAGCATTATCCAATCGGATTTAACGCTCTTCCACAAATCGATGTCTTTACAGACAATGATTACACCTACGAAGAGATGAAAATGACCAACGAGACCAAGAAAATTATGGAAGATGATAGCATTGCGGTTTCTGCGACTTGTGTGCGTATTCCAGTTTTATCGGCTCATTCAGAATCTGTTTATATTGAAACAAAAGAAGTAGCACCGATTGAGGAAGTCAAAGCAGCAATTGCAGCCTTTCCAGGTGCTGTATTAGAAGATGATGTCGCTCATCAGATTTACCCACAAGCCATCAATGCTGTTGGAAAACGTGAGACTTTTGTCGGTCGTATCCGTAAAGATTTGGATGCTGAAAAAGGAATTCATATGTGGGTTGTTTCAGATAATTTATTGAAGGGAGCGGCGTGGAACTCTGTTCAAATCGCTGAAACCCTACATGAACGTGGATTGGTTCGTCCAACGGAAGAAATTGTTTTTGAATTAAAATAAATCAAATTTATCACTTAGGAGGAAAGCAATGTCTTTAGAAGAATTGAGAAAAGCACGCATTATTACGGCGCTTGTGACGCCTTTTCATGAGGATGGGAGTATCAACTTTAAGGCATTGCCTAAGTTGATTGAGCATTTACTTGCACACCATACGGAAGGGTTGATTTTAGCTGGTACGACAGGAGAAAGTCCGACCTTAACCCATGAGGAAGAGTTGGAGTTGTTCGCAGAAGTACAGCGAATTGTTGCGGGTCGTGTGCCCTTGATTGCGGGAATTGGAACCAACGATACACGGGATTCGATTGAGTTTGCACGTGAGGTTGCAGAATTTGGAGGTTTTGCTGCAGGGCTTGCAGTAACTCCCTACTATAACAAGCCAACGCAAGAAGGGCTGTATCAGCATTACAAGGCTATTGCAGATGCTAGTAGTTTGCCCATCATGGTCTATAATGTCCCAGGGCGTACAGTAGCAGGTTTGACTGTAGAAACTTCTCTACGCTTGGCTCAACATCCAAACATTATCGCGATTAAGGATTGTACAGGAGTAGCTACGATTTCCCATTTAGTTGAGAATGCCCCTGAAGACTTCTTGGTCTATACTGGTGAAGATGGGGAGGCTTTCCATGCCAAGGCTCTAGGAGCACAAGGTGTGATTAGCGTAGCAGCTCATACCAATGGAGATGATTTTTATGCCATGTTTGATGCCTTGGATAAGGGAAATGTAGCAGAGGCAGCAAGCATTCAGCGGAAATTATTGCCGAAAGTGGATGCTCTTTTCTCAACGACTAGTCCAGCTCCCCTAAAAGCTGTTCTCAATCATCAAGGATTTGAAGTAGGGCCACTTCGTTTGCCGCTGGTTTCTTGTACAAAAGAAGAAGCAAAGGCAATTATCGCTGTTATGGAAAAATAGAAAATAGGAAACTCTGAAATGACCATTTTAGAGTTTTTCTTCTTTCGATTGACTTAGGGTAAGCACCAGCGTATATACTAGAAATGAGGTGAGTAGATGAATATTAAGAAGGCAAGTGAATTGTCTGGCTTGTCGAGCGATACCATTCGCTATTATGAGAAAATTGGCTTAATTCCACCGATTCGGCGGACAAGTGCGGGTGTTCGTGATTTTAGCGAACAAGACTTGGCTGCTCTGGAATTTGTTCGTTGTTTTCGGAGTGCAGGGGTTTCGGTTGAGCGGTTGATTGAGTATATCAGCCTGTGTCAAGATGGGGAAGATGAGCATGTAGAGGAACGCCGTGCGATTTTAGTCGACGAGCGTGAGAAATTGCAGAAGAAAGCGGATGAGTTATTAGCAGCGATCAGCAGATTGGACTATAAGATTAAACACTATAAGGCAATTATGCTGGAGAAGGCGAAATAATTTGCGGAAGTGAGCAGTTGGCAATCTCTGAACAACGATTTTATCACTTGTTCATGGTATAATGGAAACTCCATTGTGTAAACAGAAAGGAAAAGAATGTCGATTATAAAAAATCTCTGGTGGTTTTTTAAAGAGGAAAAACGGCGCTATGTCATTGGGATTGCTTCCCTGAGCTTGGTCGCTGTTTTAAATTTGATTCCGCCAAAAATTATGGGGCATGTTATCGATGCCATTACACGGAAAAGTTTGACAGGAAGTGAACTTCTGCTTCAGCTTTTCTACCTAATTCTTGCAGCCTTTGCTATGTATGGCTTGCGCTATGTATGGCGGATGTATATTTTAGGGACTTCCTACCGCTTGGGTCAGCTTATTCGTTACCGTTTGTTTGATCATTTCACTAAAATGTCCCCTTCCTTTTATCAGAAACATCGGACAGGGGATTTAATGGCCCATGCCACCAATGATATTAACTCCTTGACTCGATTGGCTGGAGGGGGTGTCATGTCAGCGGTTGACGCTTCAATTACAGCTTTGGTAACTCTAGTGACGATGTTTTTTACCATTTCTTGGCAAATGACCTTGATTGCCGTACTTCCCTTGCCCTTTATGGCTTTAGCGACAAGCAAACTTGGTCGAAAGACTCATGAAGCAACCAAGGGTTCTCAAGCGGCTTTTTCGGAATTAAACAACAAGGTGCAAGAAAGTGTGGCTGGTATCAAGGTGACCAAGTCTTTTGGTTATCAAGAGGATGAAATCACCGCTTTTCAAGAAATCAATGAAATGGCCTTCGTAAAAAATATGCGTACCATGAGCTATGATGTGCTTTTTGATCCTCTAGTGCTCTTGTTCATCGGAGGTTCCTATGTCTTGACGCTTGCGGTTGGAGCTCTCATGATTGCCCAAGGGCAGGTAACGATTGGCGATTTGGTAACCTTTGTAACCTATTTGGATATGCTGGTTTGGCCCTTGATGGCAATTGGTTTTCTATTTAATATTGCTCAGCGGGGGCATGTTTCCTACGATCGAATTCAAAAACTCTTAGATCAAGAATCGGACATTCAAAATCCAGAACATCCTGTTGAGAGGATCGCAAATGGTCGTCTGGTCTATGATGTGGACCAATTCAGCTACGAAGATGACCAAACCTTATCGGATATTCACTTCGTTTTGGAAAAAGGACAGACCTTGGGCTTAGTGGGGCAAACGGGTTCTGGGAAGTCAACCTTGATTAAATTGTTATTACGGGAGCAAGATGTTAATCAGGGAAAGATTACCTTAAATGGTCACGATTTGCGTGATTATCGTTTGTCTGACCTTCGAAGTTTAATTGGTTATGTACCGCAAGATCAATTCTTATTTGCGACGACGATTTTAGAAAATGTCCGTTTTGGCAATCCTTCTCTTTCGCTAGCAGAAGTCGAAGCGGCAACCAAACTCTCCCAAGTGTATGAGGATATTGTCGCCATGCCCGACGGTTTTTCTACCCTGATTGGTGAAAAAGGTGTGTCTTTATCAGGCGGTCAAAAGCAGCGACTTGCCATGAGTCGGGCCATGATTTTAGACCCAGATATTTTGATTTTAGACGATTCGTTATCAGCTGTTGATGCTAAAACGGAACATGCCATTATCGAAAATCTTAAAGAAACTAGACAGGCTAAAACGACGATTATCTCAGCTCATCGCTTGTCAGCCGTTGTCCATGCAGATTTGATTTTGGTGATGCAAAATGGACAGATTATTGAGAGTGGTCGTCATGAGGATTTACTGAATCAAGGTGGTTGGTATGCCCAGACCTATGCTTCTCAGCAGTTAGAAATGGAGGAGATTTGATATGAAAAAGCCAAATCAATGGATGGTTTTGAAACGACTCTTGTCCTATCTGAAGCCCTATAAGTGGCTAACAACTTTGGCTTTGGGTTTACTGTTATTGACAACGGTTGTGAAAAATAGTATTCCTCTGATTGCCTCTCATTTTATTGACCATTATTTAAGTAATGTTAATCAAACTGCGGTCTTACTCTTGGTAGGCTATTACATGATGTATGTCTTGCAGACAGTGATTCAATATTTTGGCAATCTCTTTTTTGCGAAGGTCTCTTATAGTATTGTCCGTGATATTCGCAGGGATGCGTTTTCGAATATGGAGCGCTTGGGGATGTCTTATTTTGACCGCACGCCTGCTGGCTCGATTGTCTCACGGATTACCAATGATACAGAAGCCATTTCGGAGATGTTTTCTGGGATTTTATCGAGTTTTATTTCAGCTATTTTTATTTTTAGCGTCACCCTTTATACCATGCTGATGCTGGATATTCGTCTGACTGCTTTAGTGGCACTCTTGCTTCCCCTCATTTTTCTTTTGGTCAATCTCTATCGGAAAAAATCCGTTGCCGTTATTACAAAGACCAGAAGTCTTTTGAGTGACATCAACAGTAAATTGGCTGAAAGTATTGAAGGGATTCGGATTGTTCAAGCCTTTGGTCAGGAAGAACGCTTGAAGGCTGAGTTTGAGGCAATCAATCAAGAGCATGTTGTCTATGCCAATCGTTCGATGGCCTTGGATAGTTTGTTTTTTGCGACCTGCTATGTCGTTGTTGAAACTCCTAGCTTATGCGCTCTTGATGGCCTATTTTGGCTTTCACGGCTTAGAGGTAGGCATTTCAGCTGGGCTCATGTATGCCTTTATCCAGTATGTCAATCGCCTGTTTGATCCTTTGATTGAGGTGACACAGAATTTTTCGACCTTGCAAACCTCTATGGTTTCGGCAGGGCGTGTCTTTGACTTAATTGATGAAAGGAATTTTGAGCCGAAGCAAGAAAATAGTTCTGCTCAGATTAAACAAGGAATCATCGAATTTCGTGATGTATCTTTTTCTTATGATGGTAAGCGACAGATTTTGGATGGTATTTCCTTTCAAGTGAAGGAAGGGGAGACGATTGCCTTTGTTGGTGCTACGGGTTCTGGAAAATCTTCCATTATCAATGTCCTCATGCGTTTTTATGAATTTCAGTCTGGTCAGGTCTTGATTGATGGTCAGGACATTCGCCAATTTTCACAGACTGAATTGCGCAAGAAGATTGGGCTGGTCTTGCAAGATCCCTTCCTCTATCATGGAACGATTGAGTCCAATATCAAAATGCACCAAGAGCTTTCCGACGAAGAAGTACAATTTGCGGCAGAATTTGTTGATGCAGATCAATTTATCCAGAAATTACCTGGTAAATACCAAGCCCCTGTTACAGAGCGCGGTAGTAGTTTTTCTACTGGTCAACGGCAATTGCTAGCCTTTGCTCGGACAGTTGCAAGTAAGCCAAAGATTTTGATTTTGGATGAAGCAACAGCCAACATTGACTCGGAAACAGAGCAGATTGTTCAACATTCGCTGGAGAAAATGCGGAAAGGTCGAACAACGATTGCGATCGCCCACCGCTTGTCCACTATCCAAGATGCCAACTGTATCTATGTGTTGGATAAGGGTAAGATTATCGAAAGTGGTAGACATGAGGAACTACTGGCAAAAGCTGGTGCCTATCATAAGATGTATCAATTACAGGCAGGAATGCTGGAGCAATCTTAGAACCTGTATTCACAATTCAGCACTTCTATCTAAGGCTAGTTTTAAGCTACTCATCGTTCGTTTTTTTCCAAATACAGTCCGTATTCCTTCAAAAAACAACCTTGATTAGCGAAAAAAGCACTTCACTTGTGTATACAGGTTCTTAAAATATACCATTTCTATCCAAAAAAACGAATGCTTCCTCGAAATCTCATCGGTTTCTGGAAACATTCGTTTTTTTATAGAGTAGTACAAACCAGACAGTCCTCGTTTTTTGATTTCCAATCTCAGGTATCAATCGTCTCTTCCCTGGCTGTTGATATGCGTTAAACTGTTAATACTCGTCAAAAATCAAAGTCTGACGTCGTTAACTCACCTTGCTGAACTTCAGTTCTAGCTACGATTTCGTTGCCTAGTCAGATTTTGATTTTTATACGTAATCTTCCAGATTACATTATTTTGTGAGTGAGCGAGGCATGCTCATCGTGGTTTGTCTCACTCCCAGACGATTGATGTATTGTAACCCTTTTCATCATTTGTGATATAATAAGGAAAATGGAGGAAATGGTATGAAAATCATAATCGTAGGTGCATCTTTTGCAGGAATGAGTGCTGCCTTGGAATGTCATCAATTGTATCCAGATGCTGATATTTTATTAATTGATAAGGAAGAAGTGGTCGGTTACTTTCCAAATGTCTTAAATTGGCAGTTGAAGGGAGAAATGAAGGCAGCTGCAGAAGCACAAAGTGGATTGGTGAATCAGATTAAGCAAACGACAATTGATTTTCGCTTGGGAGCAGAACTGGTTCAGCTAGATGCAGAAGACCAGTCCATTATCATTCGACAGGCAAAAACTAGGACAACAGAAGTTTATGATGCCCTTATTTTAGCTATGGGGGCAAGACAAGTATGGGACTTTCCAGATAAAGGCTTGGGAGAGCGGATCTTGTCTTCCAAGTATTTTTCAGATGCCCAAGAAAGCTGGCAAAAAATCGAAAAAGCCCAGTCTGTCATCATCATTGGCGGAGGGCAAATTGGCTTAGAAAGTGTAGAAGCCTTGAGTCAGTTGCCGCTGTCTGTTACACTTTTTGAAGCTGAAACTTCTCCCTTAGCCAAATATGTCGATGAGGAATTGATGCTGGACATTGAAGCTGAATTAAGAAAGCGTCATGTGAAACTTCATGTAGGAGAAACAGTCGAAACAATCTGCTTAACAGAGGATGGGAGCAAGGTTCGTGTTGAAACCCTAAAAGGTCAGTACGAAGCGGATTACCTACTCTTGGCAACGAATTTCCAACCCAATACAGATTTGGTTTCTGATGTTTTAGACTGCAATCCGGATCAGACCATTCAAGTAGATGAGTATTTACAAACGAGTCAGCCTCATATTTTTGCGATTGGCGACTTGATTCAGTTGCCATTTGCCTTTTTTGGTCAGGCTTATCTTCCTCTGATTAACCATGCGATGTTAACTGGTCGACTGGTGGCCTATAATTTAGTGTCTCCCAAGCGCCCTCTAAAAGAAGTTCAACGCATTGTTTCCAGTCATCTTTTTGGCTACAATATGACAAGTGTTGGTTTGACAGAAAGGCAAGCTCAACTTTGGACAGACGTGGATTCCGTCCTCATAAAAGCTCCCTATAGTCAATGGGAGACAGAAGAATTAACCTTCAAATTGATTGTCCAACGCTCGGATGGTCGACTGTTAGGCGGTCAACTCCTGTCGACTTCTCGTCACATTCAGCAGATGAATACCTTGGCCTTGGCTATTTCAAATGGGATGACAGCTCAGGACATGGTCGAGCAAAGTTGGCTCTGTTTGCCACGTTATACCAATCTGGTTCCGATTGTCATCGAAGCCTGTCAACGCTACCTTCACCAAAAAGAGGAGGTGAGTCATGCAGATTGAGGATCTTCTGGAAAAACGAGAGAGAGCCATTTATTTTCTGGTTCAGCGCTTGCGCAGTAGTCGATCCAGTTTACCATTAAAAGAAGTAAGCCAAGCCCTCCAGTTATCACGGCCAACCTTGATTCGCTATATCGAATCCTTTGTAGCAGAAACGCATGATGAACACCTAGGAGTATCGTTGAAAGTTCAAGAGGAAGAAGTTGTCTATACCCGCTCCAACCAGTTAGTGTACGAGAACTGGCTTGCTCATCTTTGTCAATTTAGCACCAAGTACCAGATTTTACTCTATATTTTTGATCGTGAGGAATTTTCCATTCAAGCTCTAGCCCAGCATTTACTCATGAGTGAGGCGAGTTTGAATCGGCAATTGGCTGCACTGAATCATCTTTTACAGGATTTTCAAATCAGTATTCGTAATGGAAGACTAAAAGGAAGCGAATTGCAAATTCGGTATTTTTACTATCAATTATTCTTACAGACCAAGGTGTTAAATGAGGTAAAACATCATTCTCTCTTTGCTCCTGCTTTTCGTTTTCTTCCCCTTTTTGAGCGGTTCTATGATTCGCACTTCAATTTCTTTCAAACCTTGCAACTGACTTTATGGCTAGGAATTTCACAGAGACGAGGGAGATTGCAGGAAGTTGATTTTAAGGAGACTATTCAGCTGATGACACCTTATATGGAGCAGAAATGGTACAAAGAATTACGCCAATTTTCCCTAACCCTCTCTCAATACCAATCGTCTACGATGCGAGAAGGAGAGGTGATGTCCCTTTTTGCTTTCTTGTTTAGTCAGTCGATTTTAGCGCCGCAGAAGATTGAGAGAATGCTGGCATTTGGTGGTCCGATTCGGGAGGCAACAACTTGGTCTTATCATACTATTCGTCAAGAGTTGGGGCAACATTTTCCAATTGATGAAAAAATTCTCTACTATCTCAATCAGTTATTAGGCAGTTTGTATTTTTTCAAAGGATGTCTAAAAGAGCAGGTTTGGACGACAAAGCAGGAAGAATATGTGGCTAGGGCTTCTGACTTTTTGTCCGAGGTTCTTGAGCGATTTTATCAACCGCAATTTCCAACAATTACCTTTCAAAGTAAAGAGAAAGTGTATCCATTGGCCTCTCTGTTTTCCTATCTCAACCAAGTACGACCGGTTCTTGTTCGTATCGGTTTTCTTTCCTATCAATCGCCTATTTTAGCAGAGCCAATTTTATTTCAGCTCCAAAAAGAATTTGAACGCAAGTATGCTGTAGTGATTGAGCCTGTTGTAGAAGATAAAGCATATGACCTAGTGGTTTCAGATGGTCAAGAATGCGCAGTATCGTCTATTTATTATTTTCACCAGGGCTTGTACGAGCAAGACCTGATTACCCTGAAGGAAATGATTCAGACGATTCAACTGAGCAAAGAAAAGGTTGCAGGAAGTCGCATAGAAGAGCCTAACTTTCCAATGGAGAGGCGATAGAAGCTGAAATGAGGAAGGTTTAATCGCCTATATGATTTGTCGTATCAAAAATTTTTACGAAATAAAATTTTTTGATAGGGTTTTTGGTAGAAAATAAGATACAATAGGAGTAGAGAGAAAACGGAAGCGTTTTCAAAAAAGTAAAAACGGAGGTCTCCTATGACACAAGAAAAATACATTATGGCCATTGACCAAGGTACGACAAGCTCGCGTGCCATTATCTTCAATAAAAAGGGAGAAAAAGTTGGTAGCTACCAGAAGGAATTTCCGCAAATTTTTCCAAAGCCAGGTTGGGTAGAGCATAATGCCAATCAAATTTGGAACTCAGTCCAGTCTGTCATTGCTGGTGCCTTTATCGAAAGTGGTATCAATCCTGCTCAAATCGAAGGGATTGGAATCACCAACCAACGTGAAACAACCGTTGTATGGGATAAGGAAACTGGTCTTCCTATTTATAATGCCATTGTCTGGCAATCTCGTCAGACAGCTCATCTTGCTGATCAATTAAAACATGACGGCTACTCTGACATGATTCACAAAAAGACAGGTCTTGTTATCGATGCCTATTTCTCAGCAACCAAGGTTCGTTGGATTTTAGATCAGGTTCCTGGCGCACAAGAACGAGCTGAAAAGGGCGAGTTGCTCTTTGGAACAATTGATACTTGGCTTGTTTGGAAATTGACAAACGGTCGTTGCCATGTCACAGATTACTCCAATGCAGCGCGTACCATGCTTTACAACATCAAGGAACTCAAATGGGATGATGAAATTCTTGCCCTCTTGAACATTCCAAAAGCTATCTTGCCAGAAGTCAAGTCTAACTCAGAAATTTATGGTAAGACAGCTCCATTCCATTTTTATGGGGCAGAAGTTCCGATTTCAGGTATGGCAGGTGACCAGCAAGCAGCCCTCTTTGGACAATTGGCCTTTGAACCTGGTATGGTAAAAAATACCTATGGTACAGGTTCCTTCATTGTCATGAATACAGGCGAAGAGATGCAGCTATCTGAAAATAGCCTCTTGACAACTATCGGATACGGAATCAATGGAAAAGTCTACTATGCCTTAGAAGGTTCAGTCTTTATCGCAGGTAGTGCTGTTCAATGGTTGCGTGACGGTATGCGCATGGTCAAAGAATCTCCTGAATCTGAAGAATTAGCGCGCAAGTCTACCAGCAATGATGAAGTCTATGTAGTACCAGCTTTCACAGGTCTTGGAGCACCTTATTGGAATTCAGATGCACGAGGCTCTGTCTTTGGTTTGACACGTGGAACAACAAAAGAAGATTTTGTCAAAGCAACGCTCCAATCCATTGCCTACCAAGTTCGTGATGTCATTGATGTGATGCAAATTGACTCTGGTATGCCAATTTCTGTCTTGAAAGTGGACGGTGGTGCAGCGATGAACAGTCTCCTCATGCAGTTCCAAGCAGATATTTTGGGCATTGAAATTGCACGGGCTAAAAACTTGGAAACAACAGCCCTTGGCGCAGCCTTTCTTGCAGGTCTAGCAGTTGGCTTCTGGAAAGATTTGGAGGAATTAAAGACTCTGAATGCCGTTGGTCAATCCTTCCAGCCAGCCATGAACGATGCGCGGAAAGAACAATTGTACAAAGGTTGGAAGAAAGCTGTTGCGGCAACTCAATTGTTTGCTGAAATAGATGAAGAAGAATAGAAAAGAGAGTACAAAATGGAATTTTCAAAAGAAACAAGACGATTAGCCATTGAAAAAATGCAGGATAGACAGCTTGATCTGCTGGTTATCGGAGGCGGCATAACTGGTGCAGGTGTCGCTCTTCAAGCAGCGGCAAGTGGAATGGAGACAGCCTTAATCGAAATGCAAGATTTCGCTGAAGGGACCAGTAGCCGTTCGACAAAATTGGTTCATGGTGGCTTGCGTTACTTGAAACAATTTGATGTGGAAGTTGTCTCGGATACGGTATCAGAACGTGCAGTTGTGCAACAAATTGCCCCTCACATTCCAAAACCAGACCCAATGCTTCTTCCCGTCTATGATGAAGAAGGTTCCACTTTTAGTATGTTCCGCCTAAAAGTTGCGATGGACTTGTATGACCTCCTAGCAGGGGTGAACAATACAGACTTGGCGAACAAAGTCTTGACCAAAGAAGAGGTGTTAGAGCGTGAGCCTCACTTGAAACAAGAAGGCCTTGTTGGTGGTGGTGTTTACCTTGACTTCCGCAATAACGATGCCCGTCTAGTTATTGAAAATATCAAACGTGCAGCTAAAGATGGAGCTTTGATTGCGAGCCGTGTCAAAGCAGAGCGCTTTATTAAGGATGAGAATGATAAGGTCGTAGGAATTGTAGCTCGTGACCTTTTGACAGATACCAGCTTTGAAATTCGTGCCCGACTCGTTATCAATACAACTGGTCCATGGAGTGATGAAGTCCGCAATCTCGGTGATGAAGGTAGTGGTGTATTCCAGATGAGACCGACAAAAGGAGTGCATTTAGTTGTAGATAGTGCTCGCCTATCCGTTCCTCAACCAACCTACTTTGATACAGGAGAGGCAGACGGTCGTATGGTCTTTGTCCTTCCTCGTGAAAACAAGACCTACTTTGGAACAACGGATACAGATTACACAGGAGATTTGGCAAATCCAACGGTAACCCAAGAAGATGTTGACTACTTGCTTACCATTGTCAATAATCGTTTCCCAGAAGCAAACTTAACCATTGACGATATTGAAAGTGGTTGGGCAGGACTCCGTCCATTATTGTCTGGAAATGGTGCTTCAGACTACAATGGTGGAAACAATGGTAAATTGAGTGATGATAGTTTTAACACCCTGATTGATACGGTCAAAGCCTATCTTAATCATGAAAAATCACGCGATGATGTCGAACACGATTTGACACAACTAGAAGGCAGCGTATCTGAAAAGATCTTGGATCCGTCAGCAGTTTCTCGTGGCTCATCGCTTGACCGTGATGATAATGGTTTGTTGACCCTTGCAGGTGGAAAAATTACGGACTTCCGTAAAATGGCTGAAGGAGCACTTGAAAAAGTGGCAGAAATCCTTGAAACAGAGTACGGTCGCAAATTTAGGTTGATTAATTCAAAAACCTATCCTGTCTCAGGCGGAGAATTAAATCCAGCTAATGTAGCAGAAGAAATTGAACACTTGGCACAATTAGGTGTGAAAAAAGGCTTGCACTACGATGATGCGCTCTATCTTGCGAATTTATATGGTTCAAATGCACCGAAAGTCTTTGCCTTGAACCATAAAGTAGAAGCAGTTAGCCAGCTCAATCAGCGTGATTTATTGTCACTACATTATGCCATGAAAGAAGAAATGACCTTGACAGCTGTTGACTATCTTCTCCGTCGGACAAATTATATGCTCTTTATGCGGGAGCAGTTGGATAGCATTGTCGATGATGTCCTTCTTGAAATGGCAGCCTACTACGACTGGTCTGAGGAAGAAAAAGTAGCACAACGGGCCTTATTGGATGAAACTTTGGTCAAGAATGACTTGGCTTACTTGAAAAATTAGGAAACTTTAATAAATAAACATAGAAAAGGAGCTATATTATGGCAAAAGAATTATTAGGTGAAGTGATCGGGACAGCCTTACTGATCTTATTGGGGAATGGTGTTGTTGCAGGTGTGGTACTCGATAAGAGTAAGAGTAAAGATGCTGGTTGGATTGTGATTACAATTGGTTGGGGGCTTGCAGTTGCAATGGCAGCCTTTGTGAGTGGTGTATTAGGCCCTGCTCACTTGAACCCTGCTGTATCGATTGCAATGGCTTATGCAGGAAATCTTCCTTGGAGTTCAGTCCTTCCTTATATCGGTGCACAATTTATCGGAGCCTTTATCGGAAGTATCTTGGTGTACTTGATGTACAAGGATCATTATGATGCTACAGAAGATACTGGAGCAGTGCTTGCGACTTTCTCTACAGGCCCTGCAATCCGCAACACTGTAAACAATACAATCAGTGAAGCAATCGGTACTTTCGTTCTCGTACTTGGTTTGCTTGCTTTTGGTAATTACGATATGCCAGCCGGTCTTGGTACCTTGACTGTTGGAGCTTTGATTGTTTCCCTCGGAGTATCTCTTGGTGGTCCAACAGGATATGCCTTAAATCCAGCGCGTGACCTCGGACCTCGTATCATGCACGCTATTCTCCCATTGAAGCACAAGGGCGATTCAGATTGGGGCTATGCACTTGTACCAGTTATTGGCCCAATCATCGGAGGTTTACTCGCAGCTATCTTTTATGGATTAGCGTTCTAAAAATACAAATAGCAGTTATTCCTATGCTAAACTTTCTATCCAATAGCATCAAGTGAACAAGCCTATCACATTTTGTGGTAGGTTTGTTTTTTATACTATACTAAAAATAAAAACCATGATAGAGCAAATTCAATCTCAGTTACTTGCTCGTGTTTATGCTATTGGTTCAGATGCAATCAGAGTGTGCTTTATTCTGAAGCAGATTTTAGTAGGAAATGTCAGCTTGTAGACGAAAAAATTGATTAAAATTGTTCTAAATAGTAGACCTTTTGAAACGTACACTTATAAGGGAAAAGCGTACAAGATAGATTTCTTTCTTTTGAATCCTTAAATAGCTCTAAAAGTCCGATTTTACTGACTTTTTGCCTGTGTAGAGAACTCATTGTGAATATAATATCATTTTTATTTCAAAAAGCCTGCTTTTTGAAATAATGCCTTGTATCTAGTTGAATTCTACAATAGAAAGGAGAAAAAGATGTTTTTTAGAAAAAAAGATCGTTTTTCAATTCGGAAATTTAAGGTAGGAGTGGGTTCTGTTTTCCTAGGCTCAGTCCTTTTGGGTGCCCCAACTGTATATGCTGAGGAAACAGCGGTTGCTGTAAATTCAGATACAGAAGCAGTTGCAGCCACTACAGAACAGCCAGAGACAGCAACTGGAGCAAGCGAAACTCCAGCAACTATTGAAGAAAAGGTAGCTAAAGAAGTTTCAGCTAAACCAGAAGAAAATGCGGCTGCTGCTGTTGAAGAAAAAGCGGAGACTGGTAAAGCAGCAGAAGTCTTGACTGAAGAAGTAAAACCAGAAAGTGTAGAGGTTCCATCAGTGGATTTAAGCGCTGAAAAAGCCACAGTAGTGAGCCGTATCAATGGTTATGAAAATTTGTCAGAAGAGCTAAAAGCAAGCTTTATCACATGGGTCAACGAAGTGACAGATGCTACAGCTCTCGAAGCCCTTGCTGACGAAGTAAGACGTGCCAACCGTCCAAAAGCACCAAGCAGAGAAGAAGCCTTTCCAAATCAAGGACAGTCTTTTAACAATCTAGGAACATCAGGCTTCCGTGAGACAGGAGTTACAACTCCTACCTCTCCGCTACTAGAAAATGCTGAGAAGATTCAAGCAGATAATCAGCCTAAAATTCAAAATGATTATAGTGTTACAGATCCAAAAACACCTAAGTACCTTGATCCAGTAGCAGGACGTTATACCTATGCCAATATAGGCTACAAAGAAAACCCAAATTTGAAGTATATCCTATCTATTGATAGTGAAGCTCCAGCAACTGGAAATAAGCCTCCTCATGTCTATGTAACTCCTGTTGATGCGGACGGAAAACCATTAGCAGAAGCATTTGTCGCAGATACGAATCAACAAGGATCTTCGAGCCCTTTTTCTGAGATTGATCCTAAAAACCCCACTGTCTCGGTGGGGAAAGATGGACAGATTACAATTTCTCCTGAAAAAGCAAGTGATAAAAGCCATAAAATTGGGATTGAGGAGAACTTATTAGCGACAAATCGGACATCTGTTGTGCATCTAGATGAATCAGTTATCGGTGCGCCTGTTTATGATGAACAAGTGACCAAGTATGTAGAATATAAAACAAATAAACCATTGTTATCTGATTATACGCAATCTGGGTGGAGCGGGTTCAATTATACAACCGAACCATTTGATATTCCAGGATATAAATTAGTCTCTAAAAATGAGAATAAAGATGGGATTGTAACAGAGACGCCAACAATTCTTGCAGGGGATACTACTTATAAAAGATTGGTAGCACCATTAGGAAAAGGTCCGATGACCATTTACCGTAAGGTTGTTTTCGATACAAATACTGGTCATGGTACTGCGACTATCTATGTAAGTCCAAAGAACGCTGATGACCCAGCAGATGCAGCGACACTACCAAGTGCAGAGGAGTTCTTTGCCAATATCAAAAAATACACAACTTTTGATCATAAATATTATGTATCAGAAGCAGACCTAAACGATCCTGAATCGACCTATAATTTATATATCAATGAGGAGGCTAGCCAGAGATTTGCTAAAGATCCGAGCAAGTCACTTGATGAGCATAAGAAGGAAATAATTGCTTCGTATTTTGCAACAACGACTTCATCTGATCGTGAGGCTTTCTACCATGCACCGATTGCTAAGAAAACAGCTTCTGCATTTAAGGAAGAAGGTTTTGAAAACGGCGAATATCTAGTGCATTCAGCTGTGAATGGTCGTCCGTTTGAGTTCGCTGGAGGTCCAAACGATCGTATACCTTTCTATGAACCATTGATCAATGCTCCAGGAAATGTGACTGGTATTGCGACTATCCGTAATGGTTGGAGACAATCGGATAGCGTTATTTACGAGTATGCGAAAATTGAAAAAGTTGAGGCAGAGTACTTCGTAGAAAATACAGATACTCACTTGTATCCAGAACTAGCGGATTATGACAAAGAAAATCCTACGAAAAAATTAGTCGCTGAAGACATTGACGGCAAGGACTATTCAGATAAGGATGTTCCACCAACTTTGACAGACAAAGATGGTATTGTTTATGAATTAGTCGTTAAAGAAGGCAAGCCTGTCTTGAAAGATGGTTCAGCACCACAAGAGGGAATCATTGCCTATGGTGGCGGACAAGTCATCCAGTATCAATATGCTGCTAAAAAAGGTGGCGAAGTAGCTGCTCAGTATTATGTAGAAGGCACAACAACTCGTCTGTACCCAGAAGACAATACAGATAAGAGCGATACGGTTGTCAAAGCGAAAGACACACCTGTTGGAACGAAGTACGAAGATACCCCGCCAACAACCTTGAAGGATAAAGACGGTGTTGTTTATGAATTGGTGACAAATCCTGACGGAACACCAAAAGTCAAGACAGAATCAGCTCCAACGACAGGTACGGTTACTGAAGAAAAACAAGTCATTCAGTATGAATATGCTGCTAAAAAAGGTAGTCAAGTTACAGTAGAATATGTGGATACTGAAGGAAAACCTATCCATAAACCTGCAGAAGTAAAACCTAAAGATACGCCAGTTGGAACTTCGTATGATTCAGAGCCACAAAGAGAAAATACTATCAAAGACCCTGAAACTGGTAAGACCTATAAACTAGTGACCAAAGAAGGTAACTATCCAGTCGGAGATGTTGCCAAGGATGGGCACCTAGTAACCTCAAAACTTGGTACAGAAGGTGTTGATGAGCCAACTGGTCAAGTAGGTGAAACACCAAAAGTGATTACCTATGTCTATGAAGAAGTCAAAGGTGATGTCGTTGTCCTTTACCGTGTCAATGGTACAGGCGAAGCTATCACAGGTGTCGGAAGCAATGGCGTGACGATTGGAAATGTCTCAACAGCAGATACTCAAGATAAGCAAGATGATGCGGATCGTACAGAGTGGGTAGGTGCTGTAATTGATACGCCTGCATCTTCAACAGGTTCAGACTATACAACGACTGATAATCGTCCAGATAAGATTACGACAAAAGACGGCAAAGTCTACAAACGCATCGAAAAAGTTGCTGGAGCTGAGGATGGTAAAGTTGTTGAGGGGACGACACGTATTGTCTACTATTATGAACTCCAAAAAGGTAATGTCGATGTAACCTATGTAGATACGGATGGAAAACCAATTGCACCAGCTAAAGAGGTTGCAAAAGAAGCCGATACAGGTACAAATTACAATACTAAAACGGACGAATTAAAACCATCAACCATTACGACTGCTGACGGTAAGACTTATGAGCTCGTACCGGCAGGTGAATATGGAGTAGGTGACGTTGATAAGGATGGCCACTTGGTAAGCTCTGCACCAGTTGGCGGTAAGGTCAAAGATGAAAATCAAACAGTTATCTATGTCTACAAAGAAGTCAAAGGTGATGTCGTTGTTCATTATACAGACAAAGACGGCAATCCAATTTCTAAAGATGTGACAGATACACCAGAAACATCAACCGGTAAAGACTACGATACGAAAGACAACCGTCCGGAAGAAATCAAAACTCCAGATGGTAAGACCTACAAACGTGTTCCAAACTTGACGAAAGGTGAGGAAGACGGTAAAGTCACACCAGGTACAACCGAAGTGACTTATGTCTACGAAGAAGTCAAAGGTGATGTCCTTGTCCACTATGTAGACGAATCTGGCAATCCAATCGCTAAAGATGAGACAGATACACCGTTAACATCAACTGGTACAGTGTATGAAACCTTCGATCATAAACCAATCACCATCACAACAGCTGACGGCAAGACTTATGAGCTTGTACCAAGTAAGACTATCGGAGCTGAAAAAGGTAAGGTCGTTGAAGGTAGAACTGAAATTACTTATGTCTACAAAGAAGTTCCACCAACAGATACTCCAGAAAGATATATACCTTATATTCCAAAAGATCCTAAGAATCCAGTAGATCCAAATGATCCTCATGATCCAACGATCCCAGAGACAGGCGGAAAAATTCCAGAAGTACCGTACGATGAGACACCAGAAGATCCGAGTGATGATCCACGATTGCCAGAAGTTCCAGACTACATACCAGTAGATCCAAGCGATCCAACAAAACCATTACCAAAGGATCCAAATGGCGGCTATATTCCACCAACTCCAGTAGATCCGAAAAAACCAACTCCAGTACCATATCTTCCAGCAGGTACAGTAACTGTTCACTATGTGAATGAAGAAGGTAAAGTGATTCAAAATCCAACAATTGATACACCAAAATCGCTAGTTGGAACGGATTACAATACCAATGAAAATGGTAGAGAAATTCCGAAAGAAATTACTGGTAAGGATGGTCTAGTCTATGAACTGGTGAAGGTGAAAGAAGGCGATAAGGAAATTGGTAAGGTTGTCAAAGGAAACACAGATGTTACCTATATTTATAAGTTGAAAGAAGGCGACCTTGAAGTCAACTATGTGGATGAAGCTGGCAATCCAGTAGCACCACAAGAAAACAGTAAAGGCAAACCGAACGATCCATATACAACAACTCCAAAAGAGATTGAAGGCTATGAATTGGTACGCGTAGAAGGTGACGAACCAAGCGGTCGCTACACAAATGGCCATAAGAAAGTAACCTACGTGTACAAGAAGAAACCAACTACACCAGTACCTCCAGTAAGACCAGTTCCGCCGGTAACGCCACCAACAACACCGGTTCCACCAGTAACACCTCCAACAACTCCAGTACCACCAACTCCAGGTAAACCAGTTGAGCCAAGTAAACCGGTAGAACCAAGCAAACCAGCTGAGCCAGCAACACCAGCCGCTCCAAGCACTCCTGCTCAACCAGTAGAACCAGCGAAAGCGGAATTACCAAACACAGGTGATACTGCAGGAAATGTTGCATTTGCATACGGCGTTACCGCATTAGGAGTTGCGGCCTTACTTGGATTGGGCAAGAAAAAATCAGAGGATGAGAGCTAGTAATTCCAAAAACTAGAATTTCAATCATTTTTCGCACTGTTAGGAAGTACAGATGACGATGGCTCTGAGGGCGCATAATGCAGAAAATGAAAGGAGGAAAATAGCAAAAGTTGAAAGCTCAGGAATCTAGTTTGTGGTACGATAGTAGAACATTTACCTGTAAAAGATGTGTTCGAAAAGTCACGACCATTCAGGGGGAATTTGACCGTCGGTCTGTATTTTGCAGTGCTACTTGCAGTAGACGTTACTGGCGACATCCTGATAGACGACGTCAAACGAGTGAATGTGTCTCATGATTTTTGGAGAGAAGACAATTATCTAGTGTTATTAAGGGAACAAGCCTATCACATTTGTGGTAGGTTTGTTTTTCTATACTACACTAAAATAATTAGTTGTAGATGAATTGAGTATTCGAAAATCAGATTTATGAAAGATATTGTAGCAATAAAAGTACAGAATATTCTAAAAATAATTATTATAAAGAAGCTTATCTATTGTTTATCTATGTTTTTAAAAAAGCGTTTACAAACATTCAATTGAATGTTAAAATAAGATTGAAAAAAATATCACAAACTAAGGAGGTAGGAAATGCATAAAAAATATATTGTCGTCGGTGGTGTTGCGGGAGGAGCTTCTGTAGCAGCTCGTCTCCGTCGAATCGATGAACAGGTTCCGATTCAAATCTATGACAAAGGATACGATGTCTCCTTTTCCAATTGCTGTCTGCCCAACTACTTTAGTGGAGAAGTTGCAGAGATCGAAAACTTGATTTTTTATAATCCAATGAGTTTGAAGCAGACTTATAACCTAGACGTTAAAGTCCGTCATGAAGTTATCAAAATCCTTTCAGATCAGCACAAGGTCGTAGTGAAAAATCTAGAAACTGGTGAGGAGTTTGAAGACAGCTATGATGCCTTGATTCTATCACCCGGAGCAAAAGCAATCTTGCCACGCTCTATTAAGGGAAATGATAGCCCGCATGTGTTTAGCTTGAAAAATGTTTCCGATGTGCGTTCTATTGACCAGCATTTAACGGTTGAACAAGCAGAAGAAATTGTTGTTGTCGGTGGTGGTTTTATTGGTGTAGAAGTAGCAGAGTGCTTTAAAAAGACTGGGAAAACAGTCCATCTAGTAGAAGCAAGCTCACAAATCATGACACCTTTTGACGAGGATATGGTCCAGATGTTACACAAGGAGCTTCTAGACAATGGTGTTGATCTTATCTTGGAAGATGCGGTAGAAGAAATTACAAAAGACACTGTCCGTCTTGCTAGCGGTAAAACTTTACCTGCTCAAGCAGTTATTATGGCAATTGGTGTGGCTCCAGATGTTGATTTTGCCGTTGAATCTGGTATTCAGTTGGGTGAAACAGGAGCGATTGCGGTTGATGCGACCTACCAGACCAATTTACCAGATGTCTATGCGATTGGAGATGCGATTGAAGTGACCAATCGTCAGACAGGCAAGAAAATGCGCTTGCCGTTAGCGGGACCTGCCCAAAAGCAAGCACGAAATCTAGCAGATGCCCTAGCTGGTCAACCACAAGCAAATCGTGGAGTAATTGGTTCATCTTGTATCCGTGTTTTCGGCTTAAATGCAGCAGCTACTGGTCTCAATGAAAAGAGTTGCCAAGCTCAAGGTATTGATTATCGTGTTGCCCTCGTGATTCCAAATGACCGTGTTGGCTTAATGCCAGAGGCTTCGCCAATGCACTTCAAACTCGTTTATGAATACCCAACTGGTAAGGTACTCGGCGCCCAAGCTATTAGTAAGGGAAATCCAGTCAAGAATATTAATGTCATTGCGACCATTATCAGTATGGGTGGTTACTTGGAAGATTTGAAAGACTTGGAATTGTGTTATGCGCCTGCCTTTTCTACAGCGAAAGATGTCGTGAATTTTGCAGGGATTGTCGGCTTGAACTATTTACATGGTGCTTACGAACAAGTACCTGTTACAAGTGTCCGCAGCTTGGTTGAAAATGGAGAATTTATCCTTGATGTCCGTGGCAAAGCAGCTTTTGAAGCCTCACATATCAAGGGCGCTGTGAATATTCCTTTGGATGAAATTCGCGAGCGCTTAGATGAAATTCCAAAAGATAGACCAGTCTACATTCATTGCCGCACTTCTTGGAATAGTTACTATGCCATCTGTGCTTTAAAAGGCTACGGATACGACAATATCATCAATATCCAAGGTTCTTTCCTGATGTTGAGCTATTATGAGTACTTTAAAGATCAGACGACGGGTCGTGAGCCGATTGTCACAGGCTATAATTTTAATTAGCTATGTCTAAAGGATTGTCAAAATTAGATGTAAGTGCCCTCGTGATTGGCGCTGTGATTGGATGGGGGTCTTTCTACTTACCGGGAAATAAATTTTTACCAGAAGCAGGAGTAATCAATACGGCTATTGGATTTTTAGTCGGTGGTATTTTAATCTATGCCATTCAAGTAGCCTATCATACGATGATGTTTCGACATCATGAGCAGGGAGGAGAATTTTCCTATACGCTGGTTCATCTCGGAAAGAAACATGGATTTGTCGTTGGTTGGGCACTTAGCTTTTGTTACCTAACACTGATTTCCTTAAATGCAACAGCCGTTGTCTTGGTGCTTAGAGAAATCTTGGGGACTGTTTCCTATGGCTATCTCTACACGATTGCAGGCTATCCTGTTTACCTATCAGAGATTGGCATAGGGATGGGCATTATCTATTTCTTTTACTGGATTAACAAGCGCGGTTTAGTCCTGTCGATGACCTTTCAAAAAATCTTGATTCTCTGTTTGGTTGCGACGGTTGTTATCTTGAGTATATGGATGTTTTTCCATGGAAATAAGCAGCAGTTCTACGCGTCTTATGTCGCACATTATCAGCTTGATTGGGCAGCTATTATCAGAGTGGTCGCCATTATCCCCTTCTTATTTGTTGGCTTTGATATTGTCCCTCAGGTGATGACGGATTTAGGCTTTTCCATCAAGGCGGCGACCAAGGTGACCCTGCTTGCGACAATGGTCGGTGTCTTGATTTATAACTTGTTAAATCTGATGACGGCTCTGGCCTATTCACCTACTCAGGCCAAACACCTAGCCTGGGCAAGTGGCAGTGCAGTCTTGACCTATGCAGGCTGGTTAGGCTTTGGAGCTCTTTGTATCGCCTTGTTTGCAGCAGTTGTGGGCGGAATTAACGGCTTTCTAATCGCAAGTAGTCGGGTGGTGTCCTCGCTTGCTCTTTATGAGTTGCTGCCGAGTCGCTATGCACAACAAAATCGACACCAAGTAGCGGAGCAGGCCTTGAAATTTGTATCGCTGATTGCAGCTTTGCTCTTATTTTTAGGGCGCGAGGTCATCTTGTATATTGTCGATTTATCAAGTCTCATGGCGGCAGTCACCTATGCCTATGTTTGCTTTATCAGCGCTAAACTGGCTAAAAGTCCAGTTGATAAACGATTGAGCCAGTTAGGTGTTGTTATTAGTTTCTTCTTTATCGGATTACTTCTAGTACCAGGTTCTCCTAGTCAACTAGGCGGTATTTCGATGGGGATTTTAGTTGGTTGGATATTGCTAGGTTTCTTATACTTTAGAGTGACTAGCAATCGGAAATAAAAAATTTAGGAGAATAAAAATGAAAAATATTGAGCGTATTACAGGGATAGTGGGGATCGTTGCTATCCTGTTATTTGGGCACTATTATCTGTCATCAGACATGCTGTTTTTCCGCTTGGTCATCGGTGCTGGTTTAGGTTATACCTTGAGTAGAGGGTATACAGGCTTTGCAGGAAGTGTTAATCGTGCGTATCGAACAGGTTCTACACGTCTGATGCGGACGATGATGATGATGTTCTTTATTACCTGTCTGCTCAGCGCAGCTTTCTTATTCAATGTGGATGCTTCCACTTATGATTTATGGGTCAATCCAATTAACTGGGGCTTGTTGCTAGGAGGTATTCTCTTTGGTTTTGGGATGACTTTCTCATCTTGTTGTGCTTCAGGTGTATTGACCGATTTGGTGACAGCCCTTCCTAGAGGACTATTAACCTTGATTTTCTTCTGTTTGGGTGTCTTTATCGGCTTTCCTATTCAAAATAGCGCTTCTTGGATTCAAAAATCTTGGGTAACAAGTGAAACTGGTGAAAAACTCTACGGTGGAGTCTACTTGCCTGACCTTTTCAAATTTGATGGCTTAGATGGGTACTTAGGCGCTCTTGTTCTAACTGGTATCTTGTGTCTTCTTGTTATCTGGATGGCACATCGCTACGAAGCTCGTCGGAAGCAAGATGGGACTTATTCTGGCCATTTCGGTGAAAAAATCCAAGATATGGAAGTAAATGAAGTAGCAACTGAAGCACCTATAACTGTAGGAGATTGGTATGATCGTCTATTTGTAAAAGCTTGGTCTTTACGTACAGCAGCAGTTGTATTAGCGATTCTTTTTACCCTATTGATGGGGATTACCAAGGCTGGTTGGGGTGCTAGCACACCTTACGGTCTATGGTTTGGACAAGTTTTACTCTTGTTTGGTGTTGATGCGTCCAGTCTTGCAAGCTTTACCTTGATGCCAGAAAAAGCCTTTACCACACCATTTTTAAACCATCCAATCAGTGTTCAAAACTTGGGAATTGTGTTTGGTACAATCATCTTCTTGCTAACCTCAGGTACCTTTACAAAAGTCTGCAAATCAGAATTACGGATTACAAAGAAACAAGCTTTCTTCTACATTTTAGGTGGTTTCCTGATGGGTTTTGGGACACGTCTGGCCAATGGATGTAATGTCGGAGCACTCTTTACACCGATTGCAAATTTCTCCCTATCTGGTTGGATATTTCTCATCTTCCTCGTGAGCGGTGGTATTTTGGGAAATATGGCTGCCAAAAAATGGAACGTATAGATAATTTGACTCTTACTTCTGCAAGGAAGTGAGAGTTTTTTTCAATCAGATAGCAAAAGATATGGTATAATCAATACTGTATAATAAATGGAAGAGAAAAGAGTAAGAGTTGTGTTAGATGACAGACAGTATATGGATCAGGTATTCAAAGAATATGTACGCATCGGGAAAGCCTTATCTAGCGAAAAACGTTTAGAACTATTACATCGCCTCATTCATGGGCCTAAATCCGTTGAGCAGCTCGCTAAGATGACAGATATGACGATTGCGAATACCTCTAGGCACTTGCAAGTGTTAAAAGAGGCTAGTCTAGTGACATTAAAAAAAGATGGGAAATACGTTTGGTACAGCGTTTCATCAGAAATGGTAGAACGATTATTGCAAGATATTCACCAGATTAGTGAGGAGCAATCACCGATGCTGGGATTTATCGAACAGCAATTTATAGCGAGTGACGACCAGATAAAGACCATTGATTTAGCGGAAGCAAAAAATAAGGTCTTTGCTCGTCAGGCTCAGCTAGTGGATTTACGGTCCGAGGTGGAGTTTGAACTGGATCATGTTGAGGGGGCAGTCAATATTCCTTATGCTGTTTTGGAAGATAATTTAGAAAAATTGAATAAGGATAAGACTATTATCTTATATTGCAGAGGGATGTTTTGCACCTATGCGAACCAAGCTGCAGCTGTTTTAAATCGGAGTGGATATGAAGCTTATAGTGTTAACGGCACGCATTTTGACTGGAAGCGTGATGGTCAGTAGGCTGAAATAGCTACAAAGACTGCACAAAATCTAGTTTAGAATAGTCGCATTGTTCAGCCTTCTATTTCATTAAAATATAAAAAACTGTCTCAGCTGAAAAACTGAGGCAGTTCTTGTTTTTAGACTAATTCTTCTAATTTATCAACCAAGGAACCTACATAGGCAATCGTCTCTTTCAACGGTTTGTCAGTTGACACATCCACACCAGCATGTTGAGCCAATTCTTGAGCAGACAAGCTAGCACCTAATGAAAGGGTTTCAAGCCATTTTTCGACAACTGCTTCTGGATTTTCCTCAAGCTGTTTGGCCATGGCTGTACCAATCGTGAGACCTGCTGAGTAGGTATACGGATAGAGGCCAATGTAGTAATGTGGCTGGCGCATCCAGATGAGCCCTGCATCTTCTCCGATTTCAAAGTCGTCGCCCCAGAAGGCCTTGATCACATCTAATTTAATTTGGCAGAGAATATCACCATTGAGGTATTCATCATTGTCCAAACGAGTGTAAACTTCTCGTTGGAATGCTGCTTCCAATAGGTGAGTGACCATGTTGTGGAAATAGGTACGGCTAATCAACTCGCTGATGAGGTAGGCTTGGAAATCTGGATCTTGATTTTGTTTCAAGAGGGTATTGCAAGTCAAGACTTCATTTGCAGTAGAAGGAGCTTCGATAAAGTAGAGTGACGGATCATAGTTCAGAATACTTTGCTTTTTCGCTAATTGGAAATGACCTGCGTGCCCTAGTTCATGTGCAAGTACCAAGACCTCATTCATCAAGCCTGTCCAAGATAGGAGGATGTAAGAAGGTCCATCGTAAAGGGTTGCACAATAGCCACCAGTTGCTTTGCCTTCATTTTGAGCAAAGTCAATCCAGCGCTCATCAAAGGCCTGTTCAATCATCTTGACATAGTCCTCACCCAAGATACCGAGACAGTCAATCAAGAATTGTTTGGATTCTTCTGGCGTAATCCGTTGGTTGAAATCTGAAGGAAGACTGATTTTTAAGTCTGCATGGGTAATTTTTTCAAGTCCATGTGCTTTGGCAACTAATTTGACATAGCGGCGCATGTGGGGTGCTAATTCGTTCATAATCACGTCAATTTGACGGTCAAATAAATCCCGCGAAACATTTTGACTGAACAATAGATAATCAATCGTTGAATCAAAACCACGTAATTTCGCTTCAATTTGTTCATTTTTGATGTGTGAGAGATAATCAGCAGCCGTTGTATTCTTATACTTACGAAGGGTAGAGTAAAAGCCTTCAGCTGCCTTGCGACGAAGCTCCGTATCATGACTAATTTCATAATCATTTTCAAAAAGCACATAGCTATTGCCGTATGTTTGACCATTTACCTCGATATCGTCAAAGGTCATATCTTCAAATTTTGTGGTCTCATAATTACGGTAAGGTTGGCCAAATGTTGGAGCAAAATTCGCTAACAATTCTTCTTGCAATGGGTGTAATTGATGCGGTTTTTGTCGTAAAATATCGTTGATAAAACTAGTCCATTGTGGTTGAGCAGCGCTTACTTCCTGTAACAATGCTTCATCCAGTAGGGCAAGTTGGGTAGGTAAAAATGCGATTTTTGGAAAAGTTGAAGCAATGGTTACTTGGTATTCATTGGCAAGCGAAGCCAGTTCAGGATTCATCTTGTCGACATCAAGATTTAAAAAGGCATAGTGGCTTAAATTACTATCGATAGCACGAAGCGTTTCATATTCTTTAAGGGCCTTGATAATCACTTCAAGAGAAGTCAAGTTGTCTTTGTAGGCTTTTTCAAATTGTTCAACTTGCGTTTTGTAAGCAGCAAGACCCTCTTGGTAAGCCTGATGAGAAGGATACATTAGGGAAGTATCCCAAGTTAACTGCACGTCAATTTCTTGACGTTTTGGCATGGCATTTGTCATTTCATTTCTCCTTTTTTTATATTGAAAATATTATACCATATTTAGGAAAAAAACTTGACAAATTTCCATAATACTTGGATAATAGGAGTAGATAAGGGTTTGAAAACCGTAAGAAAGGAGCTTTTTATGCAAGTCATTAAACGTAGTGGGGAAGTCGTTGACTTTGATCCAGAAAAAATTTACCAAGCGATTATAAAAGCTGCTCGTACTGTCTATGTCATCGATGATACTTGGCGCCAAAATTTGGCTCAAGTCACTAAAAAAGTCGTTCTAGATTTGGAAGAAGCTCATACAGAGCGTCCAACCATCAGCATGGTACAATCACAAGTTGAACACCGTTTGATTGATGCAGGCTATATTACTATTGCAGAGCACTATATTTCTTACCGCCTCCAGCGGGACCTTGAACGCAATGGTTACGGAGACCGTATCAATGTACATCTGCGCTTTGAACAAGTACGATAATCAAGAAAGCTATCTATCGATGGCTTTTTATTTTTTACAAATTGAGCAAAAGACTTGCCAAGTTGATTTTCTTATGGTAAACTTGTTCTTGTAATTGATACAACAACAAAAAGGAGAACGTCATGACAAAAGAATACGACAAAAAATTTTCGGTATCTATTTTACTTTGGATGAGAGAGGACAAGCCTCGGAAAGAGGGAATGGACTATTGGTCTGGGCCACATTCACAGATTATTGCTGCCTCACCAGGGCTGTCAGAATACCGCCAACAACATCTTAGTGAAACCCAGCATAGTTTTTGGCCAAGTACAGCTGGTCTTGAAACAAGTATTTCACCTGACCGTCGAATAGATGGCATTGCAGAAGTCACCTTTGACAATCTGTTGTCACCAGTTGCAGGTCGTCATCAAACAGCCTTAGCTTTTAAAGATGAAGTAAATGTCTTTCGTCGAACACTGATGCACATGGGTTTTCCCTTTTCATCCAGATGGTTTAAAACAGCTGAGCAGTCAGGTAGTCAGCTACGAGATGTCCTTTACATCCGTCGAAAAGAAGGGGTTAGCAGTGCTTCCTTTAAAAAATTTATCAACGACAGTTTAGCTCCTGAAATTTCAAAAGTAGCTGGAGTAACGGAAACACGCTCGCAAGTCTACATGCCTTGGAATGAGGCAACTTGGGATACACCAAATGTTGCGCATGACAATCCCAAAGCAGAACACTTACACGCCTCCATTATCATTGGTTTTAGAAATCAGGAAGCCAGAGAAGAATTTTACAAGACAGTTGCTCCTACACTAAACAATCAACTGATTTCCTATGCCTCAGCAGTTCATGCCTATCAAATTGATCAGACCTTGACCTATGTTGAAAATGGGCAGAAGAGATCCCTGTAGTTAATTTTCAGGAATTTTCTTGATAGATTACTCAATATTTTTGAAAAAATTGAGCAAAAGACTTGCCAAGTTGATTTCCTTATGTTAAACTTGTTCTTGTAACAAATACAAGAACAGAAAGGAGGAACTATGGATACAAAATTTTCTGTTGCACTCCATATTTTAACCATGATTAGTGAAAGTAAGGAAGTCTTGAGTTCGCAGGCCTTGGCTGTGAGCGTTGGAACCAATGCAAGCTATATCCGTAAGGTCATTGCGCTCTTGAAAAACGCAGGGCTAATTACGTCCCAGCAAGGTCGCTCAGGCTATCAGCTAAGCAAGAACCCTAAGGAAATATCCTTATTGGAGATTTATTTGGCTACTCAGGAAGTAGACCATATCCGTCTTTTTCAAATTCATCAACATGCCAATCAAGACTGTCCAGTTGGTCAGCATATCGAGGGTGCAATGATTCCGATTTTTGCCAGTGTTGAAAAACAACTAGAAGAAGACTTGGCGCATCAAACCTTAGATAATGTGATTGAGAACCTTTACCAAACAGCTAAGAAAAGCCGTATCTGACCTGTGTGTCAGATTTTCTTAGACATCAGCTATACCTGTAATTGATACAAATACAAATAAAAAGAATAGAAAAGAGAAACACATGAAAGCAGCACAACACACAACGTATGATAAAAAGAACATTACACTAACCGTAACTGACATTGCCAAACCGTCGATTACTAGCAACCAAGTTCTCATCAAGGTGACAGCAGCAGGAGTCAATCCGCTCGATAACATGATTTCACGGGGAGAAGTCAAGATGATTGTTCCTTATGAACTTCCACAAACAGCTGGAAATGAAGTGGTTGGCTTGGTAGAAGAAGTAGGAGCTCATGTGACGAAATTTGCAGTTGGAGACCGTGTTTTTGGTCGTCTTCCTCTCGATAACATCGGTGCTTTTGCGGAATACATAGCGGTTGATGCTCAAGCCTTGGCTAAGGTACCAGATTATTTGACAGATGTGGAAGCAGCTGCGGTTCCGCTCACAGCATTGACCATTATGCAGGCCTTGGATTTGATGAAGGCACAGGCAGGTAAGACTATTTTCATCTCTGGAGGCACAGGGGGTGTTGGTGGTATGGCTATTCCAATCGCGAAAGCCAAAGGCTTAACCGTCATCACTAATGGCGATGGAGCAAATGGGGAGCGCGTTTTGGCTCTAGGGGCAGATCGTTTCATTGACTACCAGAAAGAAGATTATACCAAGACGGTAAAAGATGTGGATTACGTTTTGGACACACTTGGCGGGGCAGAGACTGAAAAGCAAATGTCAATTATGAAAAAAGGTGGGCACTTGGTCTCCCTTCGAGCGATGCCAAATGGGGACTTTGCCAAACGCATGAATTTACCAAAATGGAAGCAAATTTTATTACAACAAGCTGGACGTAAGTTTGATAAAATGGCAAACAAGTACGGTGTTCACTATTATTTCATCTTTGTTGAAAGCAATGGGGAACAGCTACAAGAAGTCGCAGATCTTTTCAGCAAATTGCAAATTAAACCGTCTATCGACACGGTCTATCCATTTGAGGAGGTAAATGCAGCACTCGATAAGGTCGCTAATGGTCGTTCACGCGGAAAAACAGTCCTTAGTTTTTAGAAAGGATAGGAGAATTACATGTCTTACATCACTACAAAAAATCAATACGTGACAGTCGCAGGCCAGCAGATTGCCTATCGTGAGCTTGGGAAAGGAAAGTCAGCTCTTCCCTTGGTCATGTTAGTGCATTTGGCAGCGACTTTGGATAATTGGGATCCCAAGTTACTGGATCTACTAGCTGAAAAACAGCATGTCATCGTAGTAGACCTTCCTGGTGTTGGAGCCAGTCAAGGAAAAGTGGCCCCGACTATACCAGGAATGGCAGAACAAGCAATTGAAATCTTCAAGGCATTAGGCCATGAGCGGATTAACCTTCTTGGTCTATCTATGGGAGGTATGATTGCACAAGAAATTGTTCGCATCAAAGGTGGCATGGTCAATCGCTTAATCCTAGCTGGAACAGGTCCCCGTGGTGGACTTGAGATGGATAGGGTGACGGGCAAGACCTTTCGTTACATGCTAAAAGCAGGAATTGAGCGCATTGATCCCAAACGCTATATCTTCTATAATCATGATGAAGAAGGAAAAATCGAAGCCAATAAGGTGTTAGGGCGTATGGGCATGAGAAGGGCTGAACATACAGACAAGGATATGAATATTCCTGGTTTCTTGACCCAATTAAAGGCGATTAAGCGCTGGGGAAAGGCTGCTAAAGACGATATGCGCTATATTACCCAGCCTACACTGATTGTCAATGGGGAAAAGGATATGCAGGTTCCGACAGAAAATTCGTATGCCATGCATGAGAAGGTTGCAGGAAGTAAGTTAATTATTTATCCTAAGGCGGGGCACGGTTCTATCTTCCAATATGCAGATGAATTTTCCAAAGAATTGCTAGCATTTTTGGAGGCTTAGGATGTCTAAAACCATTTTAATCACAGGTTCTACGGATGGAATTGGAAAGCATTTGGCTCTGAAATTAGCCAGTGAAGGACATGAAGTCATTCTCCACGGCCGAAATAGTGAAAAGCTACGTGTAGCCCTCAGTGATATTCAACTAAAAACTGGGAATAAAAACATTCACGGCTACCTAGCTGACTTTTCAAAGCTAGCAGATGTTTATCGTTTTAGTGAGGAGATTCGCAGAGATTTTGACAAGATTGATGTCTTGTTCAATAATGCGGGAGCCTACTTTGGTGACGCCCGTGTGGCAACGGCAGAAAATATCGAGATGACCTTTATGCTGTCTGTCCAAGTTCCCTATATCTTGACGACAGAGTTGCTGCCTTTGTTGGAACAAGCAGAGGCAGGTAGGGTCGTCCATACCTCTTCCTTTATGCACCATTTTGCCCAAAGCAAGGGCTTGGATTTTGGCTTAGAGAAGAGTTACTCCGCAGCCATGGCCTATAACAATGCCAAACTCTATACCATTTGGTTGGCGATTGCTCAGGCAGAAGCCCTAGAAAAGCAAGGGTCATCGGTTACGGTCAATGCCTATCATCCAGGCCTGATTGCGACCAATTTGGGAAATGACGGAGTCAAACGAAACCTTAAAAGTCGTATCCTGACTAGTTTGATGAAACCATTTTCTAAGGACTTAGACCAAGGGATTGAAACAGGTTACTACCTCACCCTCTCTCCTGAAGTTGCTACCGTATCAGGACGTTACTTTTCAGAAAAGAAGGTAGCCAAGGTTAGTCTGAAAGGCTATGATAGAGATAGAGGACAGGCACTTTTGAATTATTGTCGGGAAAAGCTCACCCTTTTTGAGGAGAATTGAGATGACTAAGACTATTTTAATCACAGGTTCGACGGACGGTATTGGTAGACATTTGGCTCTGACCTTGGCAAGAGCAGGACACGAGGTTATTCTTCATGGGCGTAACAAAGAAAAACTGCAAGAAACCTTGATGAGCCTTCAACAGGAAACTGGTAGCAACCTTCTACATGCTTATCGGGCTGATTTTTCTAAAATAGAGGAAGTCAAGCAGTTTAACAAAGCTATCCAGAGGGACTTTAAAAAGCTAGATATTCTCATCAATAATGCTGGGATATTTTCAGGTTCCAAACGGCAGGCTAATGAGGAGAATGTCGAACTGACTTTTATGGTGTCCGTCTTGGCTCCCTATATGATTATAAAGGATTTACAGACTTTGTTAGCAAGAACGGAAGCGGGTCGTATCATCAACACTTCTTCCTATATGCACCACTTTGCAGACACGACAGACTTAGATTTTGGTTTTGAGCGGGTGTACAGTCCCAAGTTAGCTTACAATAATTCTAAACTATATATCATTTGGCTTAGCCGTTATTTTGCGGAACAGTTTGCTGATCAGAAACTGCCTATCACGGTCAATTCCTACCACCCAGGCTTAATTGCCACTAAGATGGTGACGGGGGGTGAACCAATCATAACCAAACAAGCTAACGCTAGTCAGTTAACAGAGGCTAAGAATCAGCCTAAAAGTGTGGAAGAAGGCATCAAAACCGGCTACTATTTAGCCCTATCAGCTGAAGTTGCTGACCAATCGGGATTTTACTTTGATGATTGTCAGGTCAAACCAGTCACCGATCAGAGCTTTTCAACAGTCAGTTTGCAAAAGCTGCTTACCTACTGTGAAGACAAAATTTCTGTTTTTAAGGAGGCAAATCATGGATAAACTCCTGTTGGAACCTCTCCAACTTCCAAATGGTCAGGTCTTAGAGAGCCGCTTTTTCAAATCAGCTATGAGTGAAACCATGGCTGACAAGCAACAAGCTCCCTCGGATGACTTGATTGCTCTATACGATTACTGGGCCAAGCAGGGTATGGGCGTCCTAGTGACAGGTAATGTCATGGTGGATGGTCGCTATCTGGGAGAACCGGGCAATGTGGTCCTTGATTCAGACGCTCATTTGAATCAATTTCGAAAATGGGCAGCCGTTGGACAAAAAACCGGTGTCCCTATCTGGCTCCAACTTAATCACCCTGGCAAACAGATGTATCGCTCCATCAATCAAGAGCCTATTGCACCGAGTGCTATTCCGATTTCAGGCGGTTCAGCGTCTGCCTTTCGTCCGCCCAGAGAGATGACCGTTTTCGAGATTAAGGAAGCCAGGGATAAATTTATTGCGGCTGGAGTTCGTGCAAAAGCTGCTGGATTTACAGGGGTACAGTTGCATGCTGCCCATGGCTACTTAATCAATCAATTCCTCTCGCCAGCTGATAATCAGCGGACAGACCTTTATGGAGGAAGTCTGGACAATCGCCTACGGTTTCTTGTTGAAATTTACCAAGGGCTTCGTGAAAAAGTGGGACCTGATTTTACCATTGCACTGAAACTGAATGCCTCTGATTTTAAAGAAGAAGGCTTTGGTTTCGAGGATTGTAAGTATGTGGTAAAACGTATGGCTGACCTGGGCATTGACCTGATTGAAGTTTCAGGTGGTAATTATGAAACTCCTGTCTTCGGTGGTGAATATGAGAGTGGTGCTGGCTTTGTCACCTATGCGGTAGCCTTAGCAGACCTTACTTCAGTTCCCATTGTGTCAACAGGTGGCTTTCGTAAGGTCACTCAAATGGAAGAGGCAATTGAAGAAGGTGTAGCCATGATTGGTCTTGCACGGCCTTTTGTCCTGCGACCAAGTCTGGTCAATGACTATCGAGAAGACAGTGATTTTCAGCTGTCAACACCACGCCTGACAACAGGTCTTTCAAAATTGGATCAGGCACTGGGTCCTATTATCGGTGTTAGTTATTACGAAGCGCAGATGAAGCGTTTGGCCAAGGGAAGAAGTGTCAAAATCAGTCAAAATGCCTGGCCTTATCTTCTTCAGACAGTCAAAGTCCATGGCCTGTCTGCACTGAAACCGAGACGAAAATAGCATAGACTAGTTAAGATTTGAGAGTCAATCTCAGATCTTTTTTCTGGCTCTTTGTTAAGTGTAGTGGGTAGATGTCAGCTAACATCTAGAGAGGACCAAGTTGGTCTTCTCTTTTTTGATATTGATGGCAATCAAAATCCGCTTTTTGAAGTTTTCAAAGTTCCGAAATCCAAAGGCATTACGCTTGATGACTTTGATAAGATTATTGGTAGCTTCCAATTTAGCGTTGGAATAAGGCAATTCCAAGGCGTTTAAAACCTTGTCCTTATCCTTTAGAAACGTCTTAAATACCGTCTGGAAAATAGGGTTAACAGTGGCTATTTCTTGCTCAATTAGGTCAAAGAAATGATCTGAATTCTTCTCTTGGAAATGGAATAAAAGAAGTTGATAGAGTTCATAATGTTGTCGTAACTCATCTGAGTAGGATAGGAGCTTGTCTAAGATTTCCTTATTGGTCAAATGCATGCGAAAGGTTGGGCGATAAAACCGCTTGTCACTGAGTTTACGGCTATCTTGTTGTACCAGTTTCCAGTAGCGTTTGAGCGTCTTGTATTCATGCGATTTGCGGTCAAAAGCATTCATGATTTGGGTACGGACACGGTTCATAGCACGAGCTAAATGTTGCACAACGTGGAAACGATCCAGCACGATTTTGGCATGTGGGAGTGAAACAGTCTGGGAATAGACTGTTTCAGCCTGAGCTTAGAAATTGGAGAGCGAAGGGTTTAGCTAATTTGTAGTAAGGGCTAAACATGTCCATAGTGATGAATTTAACGCGGTTTCTGACCTGTCTAGGGTATCGTAGGAAGTGATTTCGGATGACCGCCTGCGTTCTTCCATCAAGGATAGCGATGATGTTATTTTTGTCTTTCATTTTGAGAAAATTTGTGATAAGATTTAGTTGTTCCATATGAGTCTTTCTAAATGATAGTTTTGTCGCTTTTCATTATAGGTCATATGGAACTTTTTTTCCACATTGAAAAAGGCTCTATAATCTCTGCGGCGGGCGTACCCACTACAGATATTATAGAGCCTGATTTTAACAAAGAAAGCTATTTTCTTGGTTTATGTAAAAAAATGAAAATAAATCGACCATTTTCTATGTTTTTCCTATTCTTTTTCTATCTTTTTTCAGTACCCCATTTCTTCTAGACAAGTGAATGAGATAATAGAACAATGAAAAAAGGAGGGAATGATGTAATGAAATATGGGTATATTCGTGTATCAACACGAGAGCAAAATATTGATCGTCAACTGACGGCGATGCGTCAAGAAGGGATTAAGGAGGAGTTTTTGTTTATCGATCAGTCTTCTGGTAAGAATTTTAATCGAAAAGGATACAAAAGAATGCTAAAGCGCCTCGAAAAGGGGGATGAAATCGTGATTAAATCAATTGATCGCTTAGGCCGTAATTATGATGAAATTATCAAACAATGGAATTACCTTGTAAAAGAAAAAAATATTGACATTATGGTATTGGACTTTCCATTACTGAATACAAATCTGAAAATTGATAATATTACAGGAAAGTTTATCTCAGACTTATGCCTCCAAGTTTTGTCCTATGTAGCACAAGTTGAGCGTGAAAATATAAAGCAAAGACAATTGGAAGGGATAATAGAAGCCAAGAAAAAAGGGGTGAAGTTTGGACGTCCGATAAAAAGACGCCCACCAAATTTTGATCACATTATGAAACAGCTAGAGGCGTCTGAAATAACGCTTCAGATAGCATCCGAAAAATTAGGCATTTCCAAGTCGACTTGTTATCGCTGGATGAGAGCGAGAAAGTCTGATGTGATAGCGCAAATAGGAAAAACAAATACAAAATGTAAAGAAAAATAGAAGATCTCAGGGAGCATCTTCTATTTTTTTATAAAAAACATGTCAAAAACTAGGGGTTTTGAAAAAGAAAATTCTCTGTATATTTACATGAAAATAAAATAATGTAGACATACAAAAAGCCTGTTAAATAAGGAAACATATTAACCCCATCATATCTTGTTAAGATTATAACATAGAATGTTCAAAAATCCTAGGTTTTGAAAAAGAGAACATCTTGTTAAATGAAGAGATAAGATAAACTCGATATCTAAAATTTTAAAATTGTGGAGGGATAAACATTCTAATTTTAACTTCAAGAGTTAAAAGATAACATCGTACTATTTGTGGGTAATTAAAAATGTACCTAAATTTTTATTTGGAGGAAAAGATGTTTAAAAGAAAAAAAGACCGTTTTTCAATTCGGAAATTTAAAATTGGAGTTGGCTCTGTATTTTTAGGGTCACTTCTATTGGTAGCACCACAGGTGTATGCTGATACTGGTGAAGTAGTAGAGGGAACTCCTGCTTCAGAAAATACGACACTAGAATTGCCAACTAATAAAGAAGAAATCAATACGGAAAAGCTTGAAGATGTCAGTCCTTCTTCTACGACAACATCTGTCCGTGATAAAGTAGCGGTAGATAAAAAAGTCTTGCTTGATGAAGTTGCAGAATTTGAGAAGATTAAAGACACAGACCAATATGTTCATGCTACTAATAAAGATAGCTATGATCAAGAATTGTCTCGGGCACAGGCTATTTTGGAAAAAGAAGAAGCTCCCCAAGAAGAGATCAATCAAGTTGCTGCTAGCCTAGCTCAAGCTCGTCAAGCCTTAGACGGAGTTGCTCCGGTAGAGGAAGTAGAACGTGTCGCAGCAACGATTTATAAAGTAGCCTATACTGATCAAGAGTCTGGTAAGGAAGTTTACTCTGCTAGCCATTCGGTTGCTGAAAAGACAACCTTGCCAATCGATCAGCCAAAAGAGTTTCATGTGACGGTGGATGCTAAGACAGATTTGAAGATTCAGCCTGCTCTTCAAGGTTACAAATTGGCAGAGAACCAAGCTGAAACGCAGGCAGCCCTCGTTGTAGAGCGTGGTGGACGTAACAACCTTGTCAACTTCAATGTGGTTCGTGACGACCAAGCTGCTGCTGGTAATAATGATATCGAAGGCCATACTGGCTTTAGAACAATTCCAGCAGAAAAAACGCCAGAAGAAAATATCGAAAAACTGTATAATCCATCTACAGCAGAAACTGCAAAGCTCTATGAAGAAGAGGCGGCAAAAGATGTTAGCTCTCTGAAAGCACAGCTGAATTGGCTGGATTGGGGAGACCCATCAGCTGCCCATAATCTAGATGGTGATAAGCTTAAGGTTGGTTCTTATTATGAAAAAGAAATCTACCCAGGTTATGTTGTACGGGTAGAAGTAGTAGGTTTAAAACCTTTCAATGCTTCTGATACTTACAAAAAACGTGTAGAGGGAACAGAAGCAGAGTCAACTTATGATCCTAATGCTATTAATAACCAAGCAGGAAATAAAAATATTCCTAAGGAAGTTATTGTAAAGCCTCAAAATGGTTATTCTAATTTATTACAACAAGGTCTTAATGCCGGGAATAAACCAACCATTGGTGCAAATGGAAATGGTGGAAATATCGGTGTTCAATTCAAACTAAAGGCAACTTATCTTGGCAAGGAAGTTCCAGCTAACTTTTTCTTGGCTACTGGAGAGGAAGCAAGAGGAAATGAAGCTGAAATCTTTGTGACAGATGGAGAACCATTTGAGTTGTTAGCTGAATTATCAGAAGGGAAAACTAAAGGCTCTTACTTTCCAGCAACAGATCAGAAGGATAATGGTGGTCTTAATGACTTAATTAGAAAGCTGAAAGCACAGCCTAATCCTGAAGGTTACGAAGTCAAGTATCTTGCGAATGTCAATCCTGAAAAATCTAGAATCGGTATTGCCACAACTCTGGATGGTAAGCAAGTTGTTTTTGGAGATGGGATAGGTACACGAGTGGCTGGTCCAAATGTAACGGAAAGATGGAGAAGGTCTGTTCCGCTCATCGTTTCGCGAAATGCAAAAACTGCTGAGTTATATATCATTAGTAATGGTCAACAATCCTTGATGATGGGGGTGGCTGTATTTGATGAAGGAGATGCACCAGAGTCATACGGACCTGTTGCTCATATGATTTCAGACAAAGTCGTTCAACCATATTTAGGAAGCAAGAAAGCAGACCTTGATATTACTGATCCAAGCAATCTCAAAGTAGACTTTGAAACGGATGACTTGTTCAATACAGGAGACGAGGGAGTGCGTCAGTTGGTCGGTGAGGACAAGGTACATCGAACAGGTAGCGGTAAAGAAACTTATATCTTACACAAGGCGCATGATAAGACCTATACATTGGAATTCAAAGCGAGCAATGGTGCAGAGGCTAGCGATGCTGAGCAACCTACGGCTTATGCTTATGCGTGGGCAGACTTCAATAACAACGGGAAGTTTGACGAAGGCGAACGTTCTGAACTGGTAACAGTAAACAATGCAACAGGTGATTACCAGTTTACTTGGAATAATGTGCCACAGATGGTGGATCCATCCGTTCGGAAAGTGGCAGTCCGTGCCCGTATCGCCAAAAATCAAAACGACATCGCAAAACCAACAGGAATCGCTTATTCAGGAGAGGTGGAAGATTTCCAAGTACAAGTAACTCATCCACCACGCGGAGATAAGGAAGAGACCAAAGGCTATGTTGGAGAAAAACAGACTATCAATGTTGAATATATAGTAGGAGGTACTAATCCAGTAAAAGACACTTCTGGCAATGGTCGTGTCGAATTTACAGCTTATGGACGTCAAGACTATGACTTTGATACAGATAATTTGATTGAAGACAGTGCAGAAGTGAAAATCGTTGCTCCAAATGGTGATCTAGTGGACAGTTGGAAAGAGCCAGGTCAAGGTACTTATACTATTGAAGGTAAAAAAATTACCTTTACACCAGAAGTAACCTTCACAGGAAAAGCTAAAGGTGTTGTCCTTCGTGTAACTGATAAAAATGGAGCAAGCACAGGCTGGGAAGCAGCAGATCGGAATGCTTCTGAAACAAAACTTGAGAATGTGAACAACGGAAGTCATACCATTGAAACTAAGACGATGGATGCAGTTTATATTCCAGAGGTTATCAATAACAAGCCAAAAGGTAAACCAGCTGAAACAGAAGGACCTCAAGGTGTTGCTCAAACAACAGATGCAAAAGCAATGTTCAAAGAGTACACAACAGATGACCAAGGTGCACCAACTGACACTGTAACAGACAAGGAATCCTTGAAGCTTGACTCCTTGACCTTGTTGAATGCATCTGGTGAACCAACAACTTCTGTCACCGTAGACGGTCAAGGTACTTATACACTAGCTGATGGTGTGATTAAATTCCAACCCCTACCAACCTTTACAGGAACAGCTACACCGGTCAAAGTCCGTATTGCCGATGCAAGTGGTGATCAAGCAGAAACAACCTATACCCCAACTGTTAAGCCAATTAAACCAACAGCAGTTGAATCAACAACTTCAGGTATTCAAGGGGCTAAACAAACATCTCCAATCGTATTTGGCGATGACAGCCAACCGAACTCAGTGAACTTCAAAGCAGGTGCTGAATCAGCTCCGATTGATAAATCAACTATAACCTTGTTAAATGCCGAAGGGGAACCTGCTACAAGTGTAGAAGCAGTGGATGAAACCGGTAAGAAAGTAGGTACGTATAAACTTGATGGGGAAACGGTTGTTTTCACTCCAAACAAAGATTTCGTAGGAACACCAGTAGCAGTAACGGTACAAGCAAAAGACGCAAACGGAACACCAGTTACAACAACTTACACACCAACAGTTGAAGGCGTTACACCAACAGGAAAAGATGATACGTCAACAGGTAAACAAGGACAACCACAAGAGGGAACTCCGACATTTACTGAAGGTGATCCAGCTGTGCCAGTGAACATTTCAGCAGAAAATCCTGCTAAATTCATTGATCCAACAACAGGCGAACCAACTGAAAAAACAGAACTTCCGGCGAAAGATAAAGATGGCAAAGAAGTTGGCAAGTACACGATTGATCCTAAGACTGGTAAAGTAACCTTCCAACCAAATCCAGATTTCGTTGGAACAGCAGAACCAGTGACAGTTCAAGCGAAAGATGCAAACGGAACCCCAGCAGAAGCAACGTACACACCAACAGTTGAAGGTGTTACACCAACAGGTAAACCGGTAGACTCAACAGGTAAACAAGGACAACCACAAGAGGGAACTCCGACATTTACTGAAGGTGATCCAGCAGTACCAGTGGAGATTTCAGCAGACAATCCAGCAACATTCTATGATCCAGTAACGAAACAACCAATTACTGACACAACTATCCCAGCGATGAAAGACGGTAAAGAAGTTGGTAAGTACACGATTGATCCTAAGACTGGTAAAGTAACCTTCCAACCAAATCCAGATTTCGTTGGAACAGCAGAACCAGTGACAGTTCAAGCGAAAGATGCAAACGGAACCCCAGCAGAAGCAACGTACACACCAACAGTTGAAGGTGTTACACCAACAGGTAAACCGGTAGACTCAACAGGTAAACAAGGACAACCACAAGAGGGAACTCCTACATTTACTGAAGGTGATCCAGCAGTACCAGTGGAGATTTCAGCAGACAATCCAGCAACATTCTATGATCCAGTAACGAAACAACCAATTACTGACACAACTATCCCAGCGATGAAAGATGGTAAACAAGTTGGTACTTACACGATTGATCCTAAGACTGGTAAAGTAACCTTCCAACCAAATCCAGATTTCGTTGGAACAGCAGAACCAGTGACAGTTCAAGCGAAAGATGCAAACGGAACCCCAGCAGAAGCAACGTACACACCAACAGTAACAGCAGTAACACCAGCAGGTAAACCGGTAGACTCAACAGGTAAACAAGGACAACCACAAGAGGGAACTCCTACATTTACTGAAGGTGATCCAGCAGTACCAGTGGAGATTTCAGCAGACAATCCAGCAACATTCTATGATCCAGTAACGAAACAACCAATTACTGACACAACTATCCCAGCGATGAAAGATGGTAAACAAGTTGGTACTTACACGATTGATCCTAAGACTGGTAAAGTAACCTTCCAACCAAATCCAGATTTCGTTGGAACAGCAGAACCAGTGACAGTTCAAGCGAAAGATGCGAACGGTACTCCAGCAGAAGCAACGTACACACCAACAGTTGAAGGTGTTACACCAACAGGTAAACCAGCAGAGTCAACAGGTAAACAAGGACAACCACAAGAGGGAACTCCGACATTTACTGAAGGTGATCCAGCTGTGCCAGTGAACATTTCAGCAGAAAATCCTGCTAAATTCATTGATCCAACAACAGGCGAACCAACTGAAAAAACAGAACTTCCGGCGAAAGATAAAGATGGCAAAGAAGTTGGCAAGTACACGATTGATCCTAAGACTGGTAAAGTAACCTTCCAACCAAATCCAGATTTCGTTGGAACAGCAGAACCAGTGACAGTTCAAGCGAAAGATGCGAACGGTACCCCAGCGACAGCGACCTACACACCAACAGTTGAAGGCGTTACACCGACAGCAGAACCAGCAGCAACAACAGGCATTCAAGGAGCTAAACAAACATCTCCAATTGTCTTTGATAAAGATGATACCGCTAAGTCTGTGAACTTCAAAGATGGCGATCCAGACGTTAAAGTGGATCCAGAATCTGTAACGCTATTGGATGCAGAAGGTAATCCAGCTGAATCTGTAACTGTAACAGATAAAGAAGGCAAACCAGTCGGAACGTATACAATTGAAACTGGAGAAAATGGCAAAAAAGCGGTAGTCTTTACACCAGAAAAAGACTTCGTAGGCGAAGCACCAGCTGTGACGCTGCAAGCGAAGGATGTGAATGGAACAGCAGTTACAACAACTTATGAACCAACAGTAACACCGGTTAAACCAACAGGTG
The DNA here is from genome assembly GCF_001623565.1 of Streptococcus marmotae. Lineage (NCBI taxonomy): Bacteria > Bacillati > Bacillota > Bacilli > Lactobacillales > Streptococcaceae > Streptococcus > Streptococcus marmotae. Next base: position 1,892,237 of record NZ_CP015196.1, read on the forward strand.
AATCAGCAGTATCAACAGGTAAACAAGGACAAACTCAAGAAGGAACACCAACATTTACGGAAGGTGATCCAGCTGTGCCAGTGGAGATTTCAGAAGACAATCCAGCTAAGTTCATCGACCCAGAAACTGGAAAAGAAACAGATGCAACAGAACTTCCAGCGAAAGATAAAGATGGCAAAGAAGTTGGTAAGTATAAAATTGATCCAGCAACTGGTAAAGTGACATTCACACCGAATAAAGACTTTGTCGGAACCCCAGTTCCAGTAAAAGTCCAAGCGAAAGATGCGAACGGAACCCCAGCGACAGCAACTTATACACCAACAGTAACAGCAGTAACACCAACAGGTAACCCAGCAGAGTCAACAGGTAAGCAAGGACAACCACAAGAAGGAACTCCAACATTTACGGAAGGTGATTCAGAAGTACCATTAAGTGATGAGCCAGCTAAGTTAATTGATCCTAAGACAGGAGAGGAAGTAACAAGCGTTACCATTCCAGACGAAGGAACATACACAGTTGATCCAAGTGGTAAAGTAACGTTTACCCCAGAAAAAGGCTTTGTAGGTAAAGGAACGGGTGTAACGGTTAAACGTACAGATAAAAATGGTACGCCAGTAGATGCTAAGTACACACCAACAGTTGAAGGCGTTACACCGACAGGAAAAGATGATACGTCAACAGGTAAACAAGGACAACCACAAGAAGGAACTCCGACATTTACGGAAGGTGATTCAGAAGTACCATTAAGTGATGAGCCAGCTAAGTTAATTGATCCTAAGACAGGAGAAGAAGTAACAAGCGTTACCATTCCAGGCGAAGGAACATACACAGTTGATCCAAGTGGTAAAGTAACGTTTACCCCAGAAAAAGGCTTTGTAGGTAAAGGAACGGGTGTAACGGTTAAACGTACAGATGCAAATGGTACGCCAGTAAAAGCCAAGTACACACCAACAGTAACACCAGTGACACCAACAGGTGACAATGATTCTTCAACAGGTAAACAAGGTGAAGAGCAAGAAGGAACCCCAACCTTCAAAAACGGCGATGGTACACCACTTGTTCCAGATGCTTCTAATCCAGCTAAGTTAATTGATCCTAAGACAGGAGAAGAAGTAACAAGCGTTACAATTCCAGGCGAAGGAACATACACAGTTGATCCAAGTGGTAAAGTAACGTTCACGCCAGAAAAAGACTTTACAGGAACAGGAACAGGCGTAACAGTTGTTGCTAAAGATAAGAATGGTACACCAGCTAAAGGTGTATATACACCAGGAGTTATTCCAAATACTCCTCCAACAGGTGTTTCTCCGACAGTAGTTGTACCACAAGGAAGCACGCCAATCAGTGATAAAGACTTAATTGCTTCTGTCATTCCAAATGACAAAGAAGATGGTAAAGATGTGACCGTCACGATCAAAGATAATCCAGTTGATTACAATGTACCAGGAGTTTACGAAGTAACCTTCTTGGTAACTGATAAAGGTGGTCTGACAACAGAAGTTAAGAAGACTGTAGTCGTTACACCAAAACCAGAGAATCCAGCAGTTCCGACAACTCCAATTGTTGTGGAGCAAGATACACCAATTACACCAGAAGATGTAGCTAAAAATGTGAAGTTGCCAGAAGGTGCCAAGGTGAAAAACGTTGGTAAAATTCCAACAACTGAAATCCCAGGTGTGAAGCCAAGTGTGACCGTAACGGTTGAATTACCAAATGGTGACTTGGTAGATGTAGAAGTCCCAGTGTTTGTTACACCAAAACCAGTGGTTCCAAATACGCCACCGACTGGCACCTCCCCACTTGTGACAGTTCCACAAGGAAGCACGCCAATCAGTGATAAAGACTTGATTACTTCTGTCATTCCAAATGACAAAGAAGACGGCACGGATGTAACCGTCACGATCAAAGATAATCCAGTTGATTACAATGTACCAGGAGTTTACGAAGTAACCTTCTTGGTAACTGATAAAGGTGGTCTGACAACAGAAGTTAAGAAGACTGTAGTCGTTACACCAAAACCAGAGAATCCAGCAGTACCAACCACTCCAGTGGTACCGGTTGTTCCGCATTCTCCAGTAGTGCCAACCACTCCAGCGATACCAGTTGCTCCACATTCTCCAGTAACTCCGGCAGTTCCAGCAATATCAGTCATCACTCCTTCTTCAGAAGTTTCAACGCCAAAAGAAACTCCAGTCAAAGAGAGCGATGCGCAAATGTTGCCAAATACAGGAGATACAGCGGATGGACTAGGTACAATGTACGGCATTGTCGCACTAGGTCTTGCTGGTCTGGCACTTCTAGGAAAGCGAAAAAGAGAAGAATAAGGAATCTATTCTAGCGTTAGCAGATGAGATGCCCCTCATTCTTATAGAATGATAAGACGAAGAGGGCAGGAAAGGCGGCATTTAGCCTACCTTGTCTTCTCACTTGTGCTCATCATATATCGTTCATTACTTCATTAATCAAGTCATCGTAGAACGAGATTATCAAGTTTCTCTATCAAGACCGAGAGGGATGCTTCTACTTCCCTCTTGGTTCATTGGTGGAGTATATGGTTTGCATATATATATATATATATATATATATATATACTTACGCATGTATGTAATTATGTATGTATATATGAGAAGGATACCGAACTACATTAGTAACGTTTGAGACTGATAAACGAAAATAGCTGATTGAATATCAATGATGGATGTACAAGAGATAATGAACGAATGAATACTTGATAAAACACTTAAATAGTTTTATTAAAGGAGAGAAAAATGAATTTAAATAAAAAACAAAAATTTGCAATTCGGAAATTGACAATAGGCGTCTGTTCTGTCGTGTTTGGCATTCTTATGACAACACCAGCAGTTTTAGCTCAAGAAAATACGACTGCATCAGGAGATGATTCTACTACAGCGGCTTCGAGCGTTGCAGAAACGAATAAGGTGGCAGAGAATCCGGAGCTTACTGAACCTAAAGCCGAGGATGGACAAGTTCCGAAAAATCCTACTTCACAGGGCTTTATGGTCAATGAAGAAACTCGTGAAGTAGCTGAAACAACTCCTTGGCGGGACTCGTTTGACAAAGGGGATTTTGACGATGCAGTTGAAAAAACAGCAGAGCGTGAACATGTACTAGGCTTCTATCCACAAAAGGGTGAGCCACCAGTTGAGGGTAAAGAAGAGATTGGTTCTATTCGTTACAAATGGAAAGAAAAAGAAGTAACGAAAGGAGAAGAATATGAAGGCTGGACCTTGAAGTCTGGTAATAGCTTTAACGTTGTTCAACCTGAAACTCCAGAGTATATCAAGCAAAATATGGAACGCTACCAACGGAGAAAGGTGACAGGTGATAAGGGTGAAGTTTCGTATGTTATCGAAAAAATCGATCCGTATGAATTGGGTGACAAGGATAAGTCTAAGGTTTATGAGATAAATAAAGCTGATGTATTGAAAAAAACGGACGGTATTTCTGGAGAGGGTTATTTAATTAAGGGAACACCAAAACCAGCGAGTATTGCTGCAGAAAGTGCTTCTATTGCCCCTACAAATTACTATCGTAGTCCAACTTCTACACGTTTTGTAGAGTTGAAAAACCAAGGAACTGAGATTCAATCGCAACTTTATAAAGTCAATCCAAATTCAACCATTCGGTTCCATTTCTCTTATAAGGGAGCTTTTGATAGCTGGGAGCAACGTTCAGGAGATGGTGAACAAGGGATTGGTTACCTTGTGGATCAAGACGGGAATGTTTTAACAACAGCAGATGGCAAAACGACTGAAATTGTCAATTTAGGTGGAGGTGTCTTTGGTTATAGTGAAGGAGGTGCTTTCTACAAAATTCCTGAAAATGTAACAGGTGTCCGTATGGTGCTGAAAGCTGGCGAAAAATCAAAACTTTATCCAAATCATCAGGATGCTGGATATATCTTTGATAACGTCGGTCTTGAGCTTGGAGCTGCGTTGAACCATAAACAGACTTTGACAAAGATTCCTAAAGAAGGTGCTAATGTTACTGGAGAGGGAACTTACGGAAAAGATGATGTTTATACTCGTGGTGATAAGATTAAGTATGTACTGAACGTGAAAAACGAAGGCGGGATTACTGCTGCTAACGTTAAGACGAAAATCGTCGTGCCAGAAGGGGTTTCTCTGGATGGACCATTACCGGCAGGATACACCTATGATGAGGCAAGTCGCACTATTACCGTTCCTGATGCTGTTTACGGTGCTTCAGGTGATCTATCAAATGGGTTCCAAGATTATTCGGCAGGACCAGCTTTAGCTGTTATGAAGAGTCGAGACATCACCTTGAACTTCAAGGTTGATGATAATACTGACAAGCAAGGAGTCTTCTTTAAAGCGACGACAACCTATACCAATAGTACTTATACATGGAGTAATGGTGTCTCTGTCAGAGGTTCTGTAACGTCACAAGAGGGTCTCACAGGACCACAACAACCACTTTATATTGATACCAAAGCACCAGTTGCGCCAATTGTAGACTCTATCAATACTGCAGCTAAGGTCATTCCAGTGGATGTGACAGCAGCAGAAAAAGAAAATACAGAAGAATACACAGACGGTGGCGGAATTAAGTTGAAACTTTCTGTTATCGATCCAGCTTCTCCTGATACACCTATTTTCACAGTTGAAGCAACCAGAGATGACAAGGGTGTTTGGACTTTACCAAATGGAACTGTCGTAGAAAAAAATGCAGAAGGTAAATTAGAACTTCCAGTTCCAGAAGGAACAAAATTGAAAGAGTCTGAGTTATCAATTGTAGCGACGATTCAAGATAAGTATAAAAACGAATCTGGAGCAACAAAAGCAAACATCACTAACAAAGCCCCAGAATTTGAGGTACCAACAGCTGATAAGCCAGCTGATCCAATCGAAAAAGGATCTACATTTACAGATGACCAAATCAAAGCCTTGGTAACGAACATTACAGATGAGGAAGACGATTCGGATAAAGCTGATACGAAAGAAATTGGCGCCGTTATGATTGTTGATAAAGGTGGCTTTGATCCGAATAAAGTAGACGAGTACACGATTAAAGTATCTGTAACCGATAGCGATGGTAAAAAAACCGAGAAAACATTCGTCTTGAAAGTAGAAGATAAAACAGCTCCAAAAGCTCCTACAATTGGTACAGTTGATACGGCAGCAACCAAAGTTCCAGTAACACCAAAAGATGATGACGTGACCTCTGTTGCTGTTACCTTCCCAGGGGAGAAAGATCCTGTTATCGTAGAGAAAGACAAAGAAGGAGTCTGGAAACTTCCTGACGGAACAGAAGTTTCAGTAGATGAAAGTGGAGCACTTCAAGTACCAGTTCCAGCAGATGCTAAGCTTGTACCAGGTGACGACAAGATTACAGCAACAGCGACAGATGCTTCAAAGAATACATCTGACGAAGGTAAAGGCAAAATCACCAACGAAAAGCCAGTTGTAACAGCCAAAGATCAAACTGCTGAAACTGGTAAATCAGTTGATTTGACAAAAGACGTTGTGATTACAGATAAAGAAGACGATGCTTCAGATCAGGATGCTAAGACTACACAACCTCCAACCTATCTCATTGTGAAACCGGATGGAAGCAAGGTAACCTTAACAAAAGAGGAAGCAAAAGCCTTTGTCCCAGATCAAGCAGGTGAACACACCGTGACGATTGTGACTCGCGATAGTGATGGTTTAGAAGGTAGTACGACAGTTAAGTTGGATGTTGTAACCGCTGCTCCAAAACCAAAACCAAGCCTTGACAAAGACAAGTATCAACCAGGTGTTGGAATTGTCACAGTTCCCCAAGGCACTCGGATTACCAATGATGATGTCCTCGGTAAAGTCACTATTCCAGAAGGTTCAGGAGGTACTGCAGTTGTTACAGGTATGATTCCAAGTACTGACCAACCAGGCGATAAAGGTACTGTTACAGTCGTTGTGACATACCCAGATGGTAGCAGCGATTCAGTTGAAGTACCCGTGAAGGTTACCGAAGTTCCAAAACCAGTTGAAGAAAAGGACAAAGACAAGTATCAACCAGGTGTCGGTATTGTTACAGTTCCCCAAGGCACTCGGATTACCAATGATGATGTCCTCGGTAAAGTCACTATTCCAGAAGGTTCAGGAGGTACTGCAGTTGTTACAGGTATGATTCCAAGTACTGACCAACCAGGCGATAAAGGTACTGTTACAGTCGTTGTGACATACCCAGATGGTAGCAGCGATTCAGTTGAAGTACCCGTGAAGGTTACCGAAGTTCCAAAACCAGTTGAAGAAAAGGACAAAGACAAGTATCAACCAGGTGTTGGAATTGTCACAGTTCCCCAAGGCACTCGGATTACCAATGATGATGTCCTCGGTAAAGTCACTATTCCAGAAGGTTCAGGAGGTACTGCAGTTGTTACAGGTATGATTCCAAGTACTGACCAACCAGGCGATAAAGGTACTGTTACAGTCGTTGTGACATACCCAGATGGTAGCAGCGATTCAGTTGAAGTACCCGTGAAGGTTACCGAAGTTCCAAAACCAGTTGAAGAAAAGGACAAAGACAAGTATCAACCAGGTGTCGGTATTGTTACAGTTCCCCAAGGCACTCGGATTACCAATGATGATGTCCTCGGTAAAGTCACTATTCCAGAAGGTTCAGGAGGTACTGCAGTTGTTACAGGTATGATTCCAAGTACTGACCAACCAGGCGATAAAGGTACTGTTACAGTCGTTGTGACATACCCAGATGGTAGCAGCGATTCAGTTGAAGTACCCGTGAAGGTTACCGAAGTTCCAAAACCAGTTGAAGAAAAGGACAAAGACAAGTATCAACCAGGTGTTGGAATTGTCACAGTTCCCCAAGGCACTCGGATTACCAATGATGATGTCCTCGGTAAAGTCACTATTCCAGAAGGTTCAGGAGGTACTGCAGTTGTTACAGGTATGATTCCAAGTACTGACCAACCAGGCGATAAAGGTACTGTTACAGTCGTTGTGACATACCCAGATGGTAGCAGCGATTCAGTTGAAGTACCCGTGAAGGTTACCGAAGTTCCAAAACCAGTTGAAGAAAAGGACAAAGACAAGTATCAACCAGGTGTTGGAATTGTTACAGTTCCCCAAGGCACTCGGATTACCAATGATGATGTCCTCGGTAAAGTCACTATTCCAGAAGGTTCAGGAGGTACTGCAGTTGTTACAGGTATGATTCCAAGTACTGACCAACCAGGCGATAAAGGTACTGTTACAGTCGTTGTGACTTACCCAGATGGTAGCAGCGATTCAGTTGAAGTACCTGTAGTGGTCACTGAGAAGACAAATTACCCATCAATAGGTTCAACTCAAGGTGGTCATTCTAGTCATAATAATCAGATACCTACCCCATCGTCTACTAATAGCTCTACTCTAAATCATAAGGGGAATGTGGACGTTTCCAATAGTCCTGTGCTTAATAACAATATCGTTTCTAAAGCAGATACAAAACGGGCAACTATTACAGATAGCAAGAAAGCAGATGCTCCAGAAGCTTCTTCGGCAAATTCTGATATGAATTCTATGAAAGATCAGGAGAAACGTTTACCAGATACTGGTGATGCTGCTGCGCATCATGAATTTATCTATGTTGCGACTGCGCTTAGTCTAGCAGCTTTAGGTATGGTTGGCAAAAAAAGGAAAGGAGAAGAATAGCGAAAGATGAAAGAGCAAGAATCTAGTTTGTGGTATGACAGTAGAACATTCATTTGTAAAAGATGTGGCCGAAAAGTAACTACTATCCAAGGAAAATTGGATCGTAGGACTGTGTTTTGTAGTGCTCTTTGTAGCAGACGCTATTGGCGACATCCTGATAGACGACGTCGAGCAAGTGAATGTGTCTCATGACAATCTAATGATTTTTAAGGGAGAAGGCAAATGTCTTCTCTTTTTCTATTGGATAGACTGTCAATAGCAAAACAAAGTATTGGAAACCGCTTCCAAACTGTGATATGATGAAACTATACTACAAATTGTAGATGGGAGAACAATAATGATTCAAGTTGATAAAAAAATTTCTATCCAAGATACATATGGCGATCGCTTTCAGCATTGTTGGGGCTGTGGACCTCAAAACGATAACGGATTGCATGCGAAGTCTTATCCAAGCGCTAATGGTGAACAGTGTATTATGACTTATACGCCAAATGGGCAATACACTGGTGGTGTTCCTGCAAATATTTTTGGCGGACTTATTGCTATTTTATTTGACTGTCACGGCACAGCGTCAGCAGCTTGGTTTGCGCACAAGCATAAGGGTCTTGAATTGACAGAGGAGACGGTGATTAGGCGTTTTATTACAGCAAGATTAGAAGTGGATTTCAAAAAGCCACTTCCCATCCATGAAGAAATCATAGTTACGTCAGAAGTCGAAGAAATAGGCGAGAGAAAGGTGATTGTCAGAATGGAGATGGAGGCAGCAGGAGAAGTTCGTGCCAAAGCTAGAATGGTGGCAGTTGCAGTAAAAGACCATATGTGAGAAAGAAGAAGTGGATTCTATTGTGGTTTCTAAGAAATCACGGTGGAGGTCTGCTCTTTTTTTTAGAGTTGTTTGATGATGTGCTGGTGCATTTGCCTAGAATTATTCAGGTGAGCAGGGATAGTTGCTTTTGAACGTACTTGTGAAAAATCCTTCAAACTCTATCAGTTTTGCTAATAAGTTGATTAATTTTTCTTAAGTAGATTTTTTAGGAAATCCGCGTTATGATAAAGATGTCAACAAAATGTAAACGCTTTACAATTCAAAAACAAAGGAGACTAACTAACCATGTCAGTAAAAGAATTAGCAAAAGAATTATATCCAGAGGATTTGTTTGGGTACGCTGAAAAGCTTACAGAAGGAGAATTAAAGGTTCTTAAACACTTACGTCAAGAAATGGAAGCACGGATTCGTCCAGTCTTGATTGACTCTTATGAAAAAGCATTACTACCACGTGAGGAAATTCTTGGAGCATTTGCAGCAGCAAAAATTATGACTCACCCAGATCTTTTTGTCGGTAGAGAAGGTTCTTGGAAAGCTGGTGAACTTTATAATGCCTTCCTTTATTTGGAAATGGCTCGCTTTGATCCATCAGTAGCAACATTTTATACTGTTCATGGTGGTTTGGGCTACAACACTATTCTAATCGGTGGTAGCCCAGAACAAATTGAACGTTTTGCTACTCCAGTTCGTAATTTTGAAGCTCAAACTTGTTTCGCCTTGACTGAGCCTGATCATGGTTCAGATATTGCAGGAGGTCTTGCAACTACAGCTGAGCGTAAAGGAGATGTCTGGGTATTAAATGGCGAAAAACGTTGGATTGGTGGAGCAAAAACAGCTGATTTCATCCCAGTATTTGCTCGGGATGTCGAAACGAAGAAGATTAAATGTTTCATGGTGAAAAAAGACAGCCCAGGCTTGACAGTGGAAAACGTTGAACATAAAATTGCTCTTCGAATTGTCAATAATGGTCATATCACCTTAAAAGATGTTGAAGTAGCAGAAGCAGATCGTCTTGTTAACATCAATGGATATGGCGATGTCGCTAAAATCTTTGTTCGTACTCGTGCAGACGTTGCTTATATTGCAATGGGAACTGCAGCAGGTGCTTTCAATGCAGCACTTCGCTTGACAACAACACGTGAACAGTTTGGTCGCAAACTTGGTGGATTCCAGTTGGTACAAGAAAAATTGGCTCGTATGCAAGCAAATGTGCAAGCGGCTATTGCTTATTCTGCACGCATCGCTGAAATTCAAGAATCTGGAACAGAAGAAATGCTCAATTCCTCACTTGCAAAACTCCACAACTCTCTTCGCATGAGAGAAACAGTTGCTTTGGCTCGTGAAGTCTGCGGAGGTAACGGTATTACTTATGAGACAGAAGTAGCACGCTTCTTTACAGATGCAGAAGCTATTTACACTTATGAAGGTACTCACGAAATCAACGCTATGATTGTAGGACGTGAATTGACAGGAATTGGTGCATTTATTTAAGAAATACGGGGAGTGTATGATGCCCTTATCATCACTCCTTACTTTTTCTCATCAAATAGTTCGATAAAATATAGTTATAAAAAGGAGAAATCATGGAAATTAAAACTGTAATGGTGATTGGTTCAGGTCAAATGGGAAGCGGTATTGCTCAAGTATTTGCGCAGGCAGGTTTCACCGTTTATCTTAATGATATCAAAGAAGAATTTGTAGAACGTGGCCTTTCAGGTATTAAAAAACAATTTGCACGCGCAGTTGAAAAAGGTCGAATGGAAGAAGCAGATGTAGAAGCAACATTGGCACGCTTAATTCCTTCAGTAGATTATGCAGATGCAAAACATGTTGAATTGGTCATTGAAGCAGCGACAGAAAATCGCGACATCAAATTAGGAATCTTTAGACAGTTGGATGAAATCACGCCAGCAGAAACAATCTTAGCTTCCAATACATCCTCTCTTTCTGTGACAGACATTGCTGCTGCGACAAAACGACCAGATAAAGTGCTTGGTATGCATTTCTTTAATCCAGCACCATTGATGAAACTAGTAGAAGTTATCCGCGCCATTCAGACCTCACCAGAGACAGCTAGTTTGGTTGAAGAAGTAGCTGGAAAAATCAATAAAACAGCTGTACGAGTAGCAGACTCCTACGGATTTGTTGTCAATCGTATCTTGATTCCAATGATAAATGAAGCAATCTTTGTATTGGGAGAAAGTGTTGCCACTGCTGAAGAAATTGATACAGCGATGAAATTAGGTGCTAACCATCCGATTGGTCCGTTGGCATTGGCAGATTTGATTGGACTAGATGTTGTATTAGCGATTATGAATGTCCTAAATAACGGCTTTACTGATCCAAAATATCGTCCAGCACCATTATTGAAGAAAATGGTAGAATCTGGTAAGCTAGGGCGCAAGACTGGCCAAGGATTCTTCACTTACTAGTATGAATGAATAAGGAGAACAAAAAATGAAAGAAGCGGTAATTGTTTCAGCAGTACGTACCCCAATTGGTAGCTATGGAGGCAGTTTAAAGGACGTGCCAGCTGTTGATTTGGGTGCGCTAGTTGTTAAAGGAGCGTTAGAAAAGATTGGTCTTTCTGCCGATAAAGTAGATGAAGTTATCTTCGGGAACGTTTTGAGTGGTGGTCTCGGACAAAATGTGGCACGCCAAGTTAGTATTAAGGCAGGTATTCCAATCTCTAGTCCTTCCTTTACGATTAACAAGGTCTGTGGTTCAGGGCTTAAAACAGTTCAATTAGCTGCACAAGCCGTCTTGTTAGGCGATGCAGAGATTGTCGTAGCAGGTGGAACAGAGAATATGAGCCAAGCTGCTTATGTGCTTCGTAATCAACGCTGGGGCTCTCGTATGGGAGATAGCCAAGTGATTGATACGATGATCAACGATGGGTTAACGGATGCATTTCATTCAATCCATATGGGGATTACAGCTGAAAATGTTGCTGATAAATATGGCATTACAAGAGAAGACCAAGATATTTTTGCAGTAAACTCTCAGAAAAAAGCTATTGCAGCTATTGAAGCAGGTCGATTTAAAGACGAAATTATCCCAGTGGTTATTCCGCAAAGAAAGGGTGAACCAATTGTTTTTGATACAGATGAGTTCCCAAGAGCTAATGCTTCTCTTGAAGGTTTAGGAAAATTGAGACCCGCCTTTAAAAAGGATGGCAGTGTCACTGCAGGAAATGCTTCTGGTATCAACGATGGTGCTGCTGCAGTTATTGTCATGAGCAAGGAAAAGGCTATTGAGTTAGGACTTCCTATTCTTGCTACAATCAAATCATATGCTAGTGCAGGTCTCGAGCCAGAATTAATGGGATGTGGTCCAATTTATGCCAGCCGAAAAGCTCTTGAAAAAGCTGGCCTATCAGTAGATGATCTTGAATTGGTCGAATCAAATGAAGCATTTGCTGCCCAAGCATGTGCGGTAAATAAAGAATTAAACTGGAATACAGACATTGTCAATGTAAATGGTGGAGCGATTGCCCTTGGACATCCAATCGGTGCATCTGGAGCTCGTATTTTTGTCACACTAATCCATGAAATGCAAAAGCGTGATGCAAAATGTGGTTTAGCAACGCTTTGTATTGGTGGAGGTATGGGAACAGCAGTTATTGTCACTCGATAGGAAAAAGGTGGAAAGAGATGAAAAAAACAGCAAATCGATGGCTTATTTTAATCGCTGCTATCCTCACCAATCTTTCCTTAGGAGCTGGCTATGCCTGGTCTGTTTTCCAAAAAGCCTTGTTGGAAACAAATGCAAATCAAGGTTGGGTGCAGGCACAGACTTCGTTAGCATTCAGTATTTCATTTGCTATGGTGCCGGTAGGTATGATTCTATTTGGTCCAAAGGTGGATGAATTAGGCCCTAAGAAGTTTGTCTTTCTAGGAGGTATATTATTTGGTTTAGGCATGTTTGCAACTGGTTTTGCCACCTCTTTACCAATCCTATATATGACCTATGGCCTTGTGCTAGGGTTAGGAATTGGTGCAGCTTATGGTGCATCAACTTCAGTAGCAACAAAGTGGTTTCCTGATAAAAAAGGCTTAGCAGGCGGATTGACAGCTGCTGGATTTGGGCTCGGTCCACTTATTATTGGTCCCGTAGCCAAGTCTATGATTGCATCTATGGGGATTTATCGAACATTTAATGTATTAGGGATTGCTTTATTGCTCATCATTTGTGCTTCATCTATAGTGATGGAAAAAGCACCCGCTGTTACCCCTGCTGGAGGCAGTGTGGCTCCAACTGGCAAGACTCATAAGGAAATGCTCAGAGAAGGTAATTTCTGGCTATTATGGTTGATTTATGTGCTAGGTGCAACTGGCGGTATGATGATTATTGGTAGTGCGGCAAGCATATCAGATCAATATAAACTAGTCAGTGAAGCAACATTTTTTGTCATGCTGGTTTCGATTGCAAATACGTTTGGACGAATTTTTTGGGGAATTGTTTCGGATAAAATCGGTCGGTATCCAACGGTTATTGCAATGTTTGCAACAGTTGCAGGAGGCTTATTCTTAACAGCAACCTTCAAAGGAGAAGGGAATATTTTAGCTGTCCTAGGTGTCATGATGGTCGCGTTATCCTTCGGTGGATTTCTAGGGTCTTTCCCCGGAATTACAGCGGAAAATTGGGGTGTAGCGAACGTTGGAACCAATTATGGATGGATGTTTACCGCTTATGGCGTTGCTGCAATTGCAGGTCCACAACTAGGCGCACGCTTAGCTCAGGCAAATGGCGGAGATTATACACCTGCATTCTTTATCGTCATTGGAATGGCCTTAGTTGGTATTGTACTACAACTATTTTATATGACAAAGAGCCGAAAAAATAAAGAATAATAGAAAAAAAGTGGCTCTTTGTCAACTGTAGTGGGTAGATGTCAGCTAACATCTAGAGAGGACCAGCTTGGTCTTCTCTTTTTTGATATTGATGGCAATCAAAATCCGCTTTTTGAAGTTTTCATCTTCCTGAAACCAAAGGCATTTCGTTTAATGACTTTGATAAGATTATTGGTAGCTTCCAATTTAGCGTTGGAATAAGGTAATTCCAATTAACAATAGGAGTTTCAGCGACCGCTATTTTCCCACATTCCTTGCACTTGAAACGACGCTTTCGAAGGCGGATAAGTAGCGGGTAGCCAGCAGTTTCTAAGTAGGGGATTTTAGAGGCTTTCTGGAAGTCGTACTTAGCCATTTGTCCCTTGCAGGAAGGGCATTTAGGGGCTGTGTAATCCAAGTGACCGTGGAGTTCTAAGTGTGTTCCCATGTCGCATTCATTAGTGATAGTGATATTTTTGTCTTTAATTCCCAGCAGTTGTGTGATAAAATGAGTTTGTTCCATATGAGTCTTTCTAAATGATAGTTTTGTCGCTTTTCATTATAGGTCATATGGAACTTTTTTCTACACTGAAAAAGGCTCCATAATCTCCACAGTGGATTTACCCACTACAGAAATTATAGAACCAAAAATAGTCGTTTATAAGGTATGATTTCCTGAATTCCATGGGGGTCATGCCTTTTCATTTTTCCTGAGGTCTATCGCAGTTATACCATTCAATATATTCTTTCGCTTGTTAGCTTCAATCTTTTTTACTATTTGGTGGCAATAATAGGAGAGACTCACTCTTGAGATGGGAGAAAAATTCTGAACTGCTGGTCAGAGAATTTTGGGGGATACTTTAAATATACTTTTTTCAAATTAAGCTTAAGTCAAACTTTCTAAAGAATTGTTGGAAGAATATTTGGAGTTTTGCTATGTCCTTTGATAGCCTGGACTTCATTGAGAGAGCAGAGAAAATCGCAGAACTCTTTAGCACTTTTAAAAATCCTGATAAGGAGACCGTTTTAACCCCATGGCGCGTGGTTAATTTACAGACAAGTAAAAGTGTTGGTGGCTTAAATTTTTATGATGATCAGTTTGAGTCCTTGACAGGGGATGGGAAGCCTAATCTTCATTGGGTCGAAAATCAGCTGACTTCATCTGTTTATCATCCGAATACCAAAATCTTAGATATTAATGGAAAGACAGGTCTTTATCCGCATAGGTTAAAATATGGATGTTGAATTTTTTGCAGAAAGATTAGAAAATCTTGAGAAATCTATTGAACTAGTGGATATTATGGAGGATAGTATATCAAATGATTCAGTTCCTCACAGAGAATTAGCAAATAAAATAGGTATTCGTTATGGGGAGTTACGTAATATTTATAAGGCACAAGAGCTGAAATTACTAATAGACTATTATACATTTTGTGAGCAGCTTATGAAACAATTTATTTATTCTGTGTTAGATTTCCATGCGACAGATACAAATTCACATAGAAAAAAGTATTTAAATGATAATCTAAATCCACGAACTTTTTCTCCGAGAGTAAAGTATAAAGAGATAGAAGATAATCTTAATAAATACTTGGATACTTCAACAAGAAAGATAAAGTTACTTTCATTTTGTATTGAATCTGACATAATACATAAACATAATGAGTTAATTTCAGCACGCCACACTTATGCTCATAAAGGAGAGGAACCAAATTTTAGTATATTAAATTACGTGAAATCAAATATTGTGCTTTTAAAGCTTCTTTTAAATGATTTTCAAAATATAGAAGTACACCTTTCTACTAGATTAGAATTACAGGAATCCGTTTCACAACTATTTAAGGAACAGAAAAAGTTGCAAAAGTTAGATGTACGGAGTAAGAACTGGAAAGAAAGGTTTGGTAATTTAAGGGAAATAGCTTCGAATGCTTACAGATTATTTGCTCAACTCGAAATAAATTCTGACGGTTATCTTTTGTTAAAGTCACAATTGCGAGAATTCCAAGAGATTGACTTAAGATGTAATTTAGCTAGTAATAAGAGAATTATTCAAAGAATTGTATTTGAAATTTGATGAAATTATATACAGTAGTACCCGTGGTGCTAGTTGATTATATATTCAATTATCAGACCTAATAAATAATGAAATTATGAATTTATCAGGAAAGCATGGTATAATCTAAATAACGGAGGTGGCAGATGACTCTAGACATCAATACAAAGAATATGACAATTATGGGAGTAGCTTTTGAAAATCGGTCAGTATTCAAAAGTGTTTGGTATGCATTGAGTACAAATATGATTGAAGGCTGGCAGCCCACTGTTGGGGATGTTGAAAAACTTCGTGATGAAGCTCTGGCATTAGGTATTGTTTAATGGGAAGAAAAAGTTACGAAGGGTATGATTATATTGACCCAAATAATATTTACACTTATAAGGATTCATCAGTTCTAATCAATAAATTTAATGAACTTGATGAGCAGAAAGCTAGTGAACTTGAATATCGAATGGTAGCAAGTCAAAGTTTGAAGTTATTTGCGACTCCGATTGAAGTTCGTGGTGTTGATGATATTTTAAAAATTCATCGGTTTTTATTTGAAGGGATATACCATTGGGCAGGAGAGTTTAGGAAGGTCAATATCTCAAAGAGCGGTAATGCCTTTTTGCCTATTCAATCTTTCCATACAGCGATACCTTATCTCGACAGATTAATTGCTGATTTTCATCATAACTCTCATAAACGAGATGAAATAATGACAGGCTTAGTTGACATTCTTGATAATCTTAATTATTTTCATCCTTTTCGTGAGGGAAATGGGCGTACTCAGAGAGAAGTTATCCGTTCATTAGCCTTGATGAAAGGATATGAGTGTGAAATTTCTATTGGTAATGATGATGAGATTTATGATTTGTATATGGACGGTACAGTCTATGGAGATAAAGTTAAATTGACTGAGTTGTTTGAAAAAATTCTTGTCAAATTATAATTAGATAAAACTGGAAGTGTGTGATTTCTATTATTTAATTTCTCAACTCCATAAACTGATTTTTGGTAATCCATTGTTTGTAAGATTTGGTTATAAGTGTTTATTTGTAATGAAAATGGACTTTGAAAGCGTGATTTAATAGTCTTTTACAGGTATTTTACTTAGGTCACCCAAAACCAGGTCTTAAGAAAGCACGTAAAGCTAGCCAGTTCTCAAAACGTTAAGAATCAGCTACAATACAGCAACTACAACACTTCATGGTTCACTCCATGAGGTATTTCTCTACCATTTGTCAAGTATAACAAGGTGTTAAAGCGAAAATATTTTGAGGACAGTCGCTAAATGTCGGTTATTGCCCTCTTTTTCTGTGCTAAGGAGTGATAAAAGTGTACACAAAAGGAACATCTTATCTAGCCTTTTTAAAAATAAGGTGTTAGAATACTAGGGCATAGACGGCTTTACTGATTTTGGGTCGAAGTATAATCGAAATGAAAAGGCAACAGTTTTCTGTACAGTCTTATAAAGTGTTTTTCTTAAGCGATACCTCGCTTAGCTATGGGAGTTTGGTAATTGAGACTACCGTGAATACGATGATGGTTCCACCAGTGGACATAGTCTCTTGTCTTGATGGCCAGTTCTTCCAGTGTTGAAAATTGTTCTTGATAAACAAACTCAATCTTGAAAGCACGGTAGGTGCTTTCAGCCACGGCATTGTCATAAGGGCAACCAGCTTGACTAAGAGAACGGGTGATACCAAAGGCCACTAGCATCTCATCAATCAGCTGATTATCGAACTCCTTGCCACGGTCAGAATGAAAAAGATTGACCTTGGTTAAAGCATAAGGGATACTCTGAATTGCTTGCTTTACCAGATCTGCGGTCTTCTGCCAACCGACTGACAGGCCAATGATTTCTCGATTAAAGAGGTCGATGATGAGGCAAACGTAAGCCCAACGCTGGTCTATACGAACATAGGTCAAGTCCGTGACAAGGGCTTCTAAAGGCTTGTGTTGGTCGAATTGTCGATCTAAGAGATTAGGAATGGGAGCTTCGTTCTTCCCTTTAGAACGAGGCTTGAAGACAGCTTTCTGGTAAACAGAGACCAAATTTAGGCGCTTCATGATGCGCCGAATCCGTCGGAGAGACAAGCAGATGCCTTCAGCTTCCAGGCATTTCTTGATTTTCCTAGCCCCGTATCTGGACTTGCTTTCAGAGAAAATGTTTCTAACCTTTCCTTCAATCTCTGCTTCAGATACAGGTTCAACGGCTTTGTAATAATAGCTAGAACGCGGGATATTTAAGCAACGGCACATGTCTACAATTTTGTATTTATCTTTATTAGCGGTGATTACTTCCCTTTTTGCGCCATAATCACCGCTGCTTGCTTTAAGATGTCAACCTGCATTTCAAGCTCTTTGTTTCGTTTTCTGAGGGCAATCAGCTCGCGCTGTTCAGCAGTAAGGTTATCAACGGTCTTAAACGATCCAGTTGTTTTGGATTGTTTCACCCACTTATCGAAGGTTGAAGGGGTTAGCTCATATTCTCTGATGAGCTCACTACGCTTTTTCCCTGCTTGGTAAAGGTCAACGATTTGTTTTTTGAAATCATCGGTGAAGTGACGACGTGGTTTTCTAGACATAAGGGATTCCTCTTTTCTTTAGTTCAGTGTAGAACACTTTATAATTTTTGTCTAGTTTAGTGTAACCTATTCAGAAAAGTTTGTTATGCGTTATGAGGTCATACATTGTCCTTATGAGACGATGTATAGAGGCAATCGTGTGTGGCTTAGTTGAAGTCATCTGCGATTGTCTTTTTTTCTACACTCAAAAAGGCTCCATAATCTCCATAGTGGATTTACCCACTACAGAAATTATAGAACCTTGATTTTAACAAATCACAGTATCTCACTTTTTATTTTTTTATTAGTGAAAAATAGAGTTTTGTTGGTAATAGATGTATAAGAATTTCTAATACATCTATTAATTTTTCTTAAGTAGACGGATGCCTAAAAAGTAAGTATACTTAAAATGTAAGCGTTTAACATTTTGTCTAAGAGAATAGTTGCATTTGTTGACACTCCGCAATTATTCAACCAATTTATTAGGAGAATGTTTGTATGAACAATACAGTATTACTAGAGGTAAAGGAAGGGATTGGCTACATCACCATTAACCGACCTGAAGCCCTCAATGCCCTCAGTTCACAGGTTTTAGCAGATTTGAACCATGTTTTGGATCAGGTTGCAACAAGTGAAGAAATCGGCGTAGTCATCGTTACTGGTGCAGGCGAAAAGTCTTTCGTAGCTGGTGCAGATATCAAAGAAATGGATAAAATGACTCCAACACAAGCCTTTGAATATATGACTTATGCTAATGACACCTTTACAAAATTAGCTAACTTACGCCAGCCATCTATTGCTGCCATCAATGGCTATGCTCTTGGAGGCGGTATGGAATTAGCACTGTCTACAGATATTCGTCTGGGGCATGAAAAAATCTTATTAGGATTCCCAGAAGTTGGTCTAGGAATTATTCCTGGATTTGCTGGAACACAGCGGATGGCTCGCTTAATCGGCACAAGTAAAGCAAAAGAATTAATCTTTACTGCTCGAAATGTGAAGGCACAAGAAGCACTTGAGCTAGGAATTATCAACCATTTAGTGGACGTTGATTCTCTCATGAGTGAAGCCGAAAAACTAGCGAAGGCAATCTTGAAAAATGCTCCATTAGCAGTTGAAAAAGCAAAACATGTTATCAATATCGGTATTGATTTACCTTTATCTCATGCGATTCGTCTTGAAACAGAAGCAGAGTCTCTCCTATTTTCTACGGAAGATAAGATAGAGGGAATGGGAGCTTTTGTTGAAAAACGTAAAGCAGTCTTTAAGCGTAAATAATGCTCAACTGACGAGGAGAAAAACATGGCAAAAATTGTAACATTAAAAGAAGCAATTTCATTTGTTCAACCAGGCCATATTGTGGGAATTTCAGGATTTCTAGGGGTCGGTGAACCGTTTGAATTGATAGAAGGCCTTGTCGCTCAAGGAACAAGAGATTTGACTCTTACTTCTGTCGTTACCTCACATCCAGGAAAAGAAGTTGGGGTTGGTCGCTTATGTGAAAATCACCAAGTAAAAAAATATATTGCAGCCCATGTTGGGACATCTCCAGCTGCACAAAAATCCTATTTTGGCGGAGAAATGGAAGTTGAATTTACACCAATGGGAACAGTTGTTGAACGGCTTCATGCAGCAGGTGCAGGTCTCGGTGCTGTCCTAACACCAACTGGAGTTGGAACAGTCTTGGAAGAAAACCAAGAAAAGGTTGTTCGTAACGGACGTGAATATCTCGTATATGATCCATTGAAGATTGATGTTGCCCTAATTAAGGCGACAAAAGCAGATAAATACGGGAACCTTTACATCAATGGAACAACTAAAAATATCTCTTTGCAATTAGCACTGGCAGCAGATACTGTTATAGTAGAAACCAATGATATCGTAGAAGTTGGGGAAATTGCACCAGACGATGTATATATTCCAGGTATTTTAGTTGATTACTTGGTTCAAGGTCTATCTCCACAAGAACACTATGAAATGATGGGCTCTTTGTGGACAGAGACACGAAAATTAGCAGAGGGGTAGTATATAATGAACGCTAAAGAAATTATCGCGCGCCGTGTGGCCTTGGAATTTCATGACGGCGATGTTGTGAATCTCGGTTTCGGGATTCCTAATGCTTCTGCAGATTATATTCCAGAAGGAGTTAATGTGATTCTGCAAGCTGAGAATGGTGCGCTACGCTTTGGTGAAACACCTACCAAAGATACTTATCAGCCAAACTTAGCCAATTCAGGTGGCGCACCTATTACGTTGATGCCAGGTGCTTCAACATTTGATATTCAAACCTCGTTCTCAATTATTCGAGGCGGACATGTCGATGCAACCGTCCTAGGTGCTTTAGAAGTAAGTCAAGATGCAAGTATTGCAAACTGGATTATTCCTGGTAAATTTGCGCCTGGTATGGGAGGAGCAATGGATTTGCTTGTTGGTGCTAAGCGCGTGATTGCAGCTTTGCAGCACACAGATAAACATGGCGAATCAAAAATTTTAAAAGAATGCTCCCTTCCATTATCAGCTAAGGGAGTTGTCTCCATGGTGATTACTGATTTAGCTGTTTTGGAGTTTCAAGATGGTAAATACCTACTGAAAGAAGTAGCGCCAGGTGTAACAGTTGAGGAAGTTATTGAAAAAACAGCAGGAGATATCATTGTCGCAGAAGATATCAAGACAATGCCAATCTAACAATAAGACTCAAACTACAAAAGTAGATGTGGACTAGATGAAAGAAACGAATAAATAGGGACAGGGCTTACATCAGTAATATATCTACTAGAGTAACCAAATTAGGTACGATTGTAGCTAAGGAGTTGGGAAACTATTCTCAGCTCCTGTTTTTCTCAGTATATCCCTATTTATATGAGAATAATTTCACAAGTAAAACGCTTTCATTAAGAAAGATACATATGTTAAAATAGCATTACAAGTGGCATATGGTACTTCGAAAATAGAAAGCAAGGAGAGGAACGGAGACAGGAATGGATATTGTTCAAATGGGATACTTTATTAGTATTGTTGAATGCCGTTGTAATTTGTCACTAGCAGCAAAGAAAATTCATATTAGCCAATCAGCGTTAAGTCAGTTTATTACTCAGTTTGAAGCTAATGAAGGTGTTCAGCTTTTTCACAGAAAAAATGGTCGCCTAGATGGTTTAACTGAGGCTGGGGAGCTAGTGTTTCGGTTTGCTACTGAAATTTTAGCAAAACATGAAGAGATGGAAATCATGATTCAAAGAGAGTCAGCCAAACAACAAGGTACCATTCGCATGGGAGTCCCTTCCTTAATTTTGAGAGTCTATTTCTCTAATATCCTGCCCGACTTCCTACTTGCTCATCCAGATATTGATATCCAGATTAGTGAAGGTGGAGGGATTGAGCTATTACAAAAGTTTCTGATTGATGACTTGAATTTTGCTCTCCTGATTGAACCAACAAAGTTGGATAGTGAAAAATACGAGCAGCACATTATCCAGATGGATGAGTACGTAGCCTTTATGGATAAAGACCATCCATTGGCGCAAAAAATAGATTTGGAGTGGAAAGATATCCGCCCGTATCCAATTGCTACCTTTAATAAAAGTTTTACGACCTATCATATGATTATGGAAAAAATGAAGAAAGAGAGAATGAAACTGAATTTGGCCTATCTTTCTTCATCTTGGGATTATCTAATTGAAGCAACACATGGAAATGAAATCATCAGTATCTTACCAAGACCAGTGGAAGAATTGATTGACAAAGACAGATTTACGGTCGTCCGTTTCCGCGACTACATCCCTTTTAATATATGGCTGTGTCGACCATATAAGTCAAAATATGGCGAGGTCGAATCATTCGCCTATGAAGAATTTTTGAAATTATATTATTCCCCTGTTGTAGACTAGACTGGAGTTCCTTATGCTGTTTGAGGAGAAGTTATTGGAAAAGGTAAAAAGTTTTATCCAGACAGATGTGATGGATAAGGCCCGTTATTATGACATAAATGAAGTATTTCCAGAACGATTATGGAGAATCTTAACACGAGATTTGAGGATTTTTGAGTTATTAGTAGATTATCCAACTAATAAAAAAGGATTCCGTACCTTTTTGGAGATTATTCGATTGCTTTCGAAAGAATTTTCTTCTCTAGCTAGTATCGCTTTCACCCAAGGAATTTATGGAGTTATCTTGTTACAACAATTTGGAACTCAGCAACAAAAAGAAGCCTACTTAGCAGATTTTATTTCTTGTCAGAAGATGGTGTCGTTTGCTTTTTCTGAAAAAGATATTGACCTTGAACGGGAAGCTCCTACGACAATTGCGCGCCAAACAGAAACTGGATGGGTATTATCAGGACACAAACATAAAATCGCAAATGTCACAATGGCTGATGTTGTCCTTATCCTCGCTACGACAATTGATCCATATGGAGAAAAGGGAACTGGTATTTTTATAGCGGATCTCCCTAACAAAAAAGTGACCTTAGGACCTTCTATTGATAAGATAGGGTTGCGGGCAATGCCACTAGCTTTTTTGCACTTTGATAGCCTGACCTTGTCTAAAGAAAGTCTACTTGGTCAGATTCAAGACGGTTTTTTCCAGTGGGGAAAAATTATTCAAGTCATGTGGCTTGCTAGTGCTGCTCAGTCACTTGGTATTGCTGAAGGGGCTTTTGAAAAGGGGTTAAGCTGTTGTCAACTCAAACGGAATTTTGGTAAGCGTCCGATTGATGTAGAGATTAATCAATTCAAATTTGCAGATATGAAGACCAAGTTAGCAGCATGTGAAGCTTACTATAATAATTGCATTTTACATCAGATGGAAGATGAAAATGCAGCAGCCATTCTTCGGGTACTAAGTTCTGAAACAGCCCGAGTTGTTGCTGATGAAGCGATTCGGATCACAGGCACTTACAGTTTTGTTGCGGGAAATGATATTGAAAGATACGTTAGAGATGCAGCTGTAGCAAGTATCTATGGTGGTTCTACAGATGGTTTGAGACGTAAAATTGCAAAAGATTGGCTTTGAAAAAAAGGAGGAAAGAATGTTACAGACATATTCATTTGGTGAAATGGTCATTACTTGGCTTCGTGGGGCAGATAAATATACAGATGCAGGTACGCTATTTGGGCCTGTGCCACGCGCAGTTTGGTCACGTTTTTATCCCACGACAGATGATGGCCTGATGGCTGATGTCACAGATCCCATTTTGATTGAATATAGAGGTAAGCGTTATCTAATAGATACTAGCTTAGGGACTGAAAAGCTTACGGACAAGCAACGTCGAAATTTGGGTGTTTTATCAGAAAATAGGATGTTGGACAGCTTGAAATCAAAGCATCTCCAGCGAGAAGATATTGATGTGGTACTCATGACGCACATGCACAATGATCATGCGGGTGGTCTAACCATGTTAGAAGACGGTAAGATCGTTTCCACTTTCCCTAATGCACGTATTCTGATTAACGAGATTGAATGGGATGAAGTGAGGCATCCAAACCCTCGAACACGTGGAACCTATCTACCTGAAAACTGGGAGGCTATCCAAAATCAGGTTGAGACATTTGGAGAATATTTGGAAGTTGTAGATGGAATTGAGCTGCATCATACAGGCGGGCACAGTAACGGGCATTCAATTGTGCTGCTCAAGCAAGGTGAAGATACTATTATTCATATGGCAGATATCGTTTTGACACATGTCCATCGTAACCCACTATGGGTAGCAGCAGTCGATGATTATCCAATGGACTCGATTGCTGCTAAGACAAAATGGATAGCAGAAGCGTATGAAAAAGGCTACACGTTTCTCTTTTATCATGACCCTTTTTATGCTCTTTTGCGCTTTGATCAGACCGGTCAAGAAGTTACAGCCTATATGGAACGCCTCCGTCCTCCAAGAATTCCTTTCACAGATAAGCAGGATAAACAACTGCTTATACCAGAAACGGCCATTCGCTTAGGAGAATAAAATATAGCCTATCAAATGAACTATTTTTATTCAAAAAACAGGATATTATACTAAAATGAAAAGCTGGGTCAGTCGTCTATATTGGCTGAACCGGCTTTTTTAGGCTCTTTGTCAACTGTAGTGGGTAGATGTCAGCTAACATCTAGAGAGGACCAAGTTGGTCTTCTCTTTTTTGATATTGATGGCAATCAAAATCCGCTTTTTGAAGTTTTCATCTTCCGAAATCCAAAGGCATTACGCTTGATGACTTTGATAAGATTATTGGTAGCTTCCAATTTAGCGTTGGAATAAGGCAATTCCAAGGCGTTTAAAACCTTGTCCTTATCCTTTAGAAACGTCTTAAATACCGTCTGGAAAATAGGGTTAACAGTGGCTATTTCTTGCTCAATTAGGTCAAAGAAATGATCTGAGTTTTTCTCTTGGAAATGGAATAAAAGAAGTTGATAGAGTTCATAATGTTGTCGTAACTCATCTGAGTAGGATAGGAGCTTGTCTAAGATTTCCTTATTGGTCAAATGCATGCGAAAAGTAGGGCGATAAAACCGCTTGTCACTGAGTTTACGGCTATCTTGTTGTACCAGTTTCCAGTAGCGTTTGAGCGTCTTGTATTCATGCGATTTGCGGTCAAAAGCATTCATGATTTGGGTACGGACACGGTTCATAGCACGGCTGAGATGTTGCACAACGTGGAAGCGATCCAGCACGATTTTAGCATGAGGAAAAAGTTGTTTGGCTAGTTGATAGTAAGGGCTAAACATGTCCATAGTGATGATTTTAACGCGGTTTCTGACCTTTCTAGGGTATCTCAGAAAGTGATTTCGGATGGTTGCTTGCGTTCTTCCATCAAGGATAGCGATGATGTTATTTGTGTCAAAATCTTGAGCGATAAAGCTCATTTTCCCTTTCTTGAAGGCATACTCATCCCAGGACATGACTTCTGGAAGCTTATCCCAATCCGTTTCAAATTTAAACTCATTGAGTTTTCGAATAACTGTAGATGTAGAAATGGAGAGTCTGTGTGCGATATGTGTCATTGCTTGCTTTTCGATGAGTAATTGTGCGATTTTCTGGTTGACAGCGACAGAGATTTGATGGTTCTTCTTAACAATAGGAGTTTCAGCGACCGCTATTTTCCCACAGTCTTTGCACTTGAAACGACGCTTTCGAAGGCGGATAAGTAGCGGGTAGCCAGCAGTTTCTAAGTAGGGGATTTTAGAGGCTTTCTGGAAGTCGTACTTAGCCATTTGTCCCTTGCAGGAAGGGCATTTAGGGGCTGTGTAATCCAAGTGACCGTGGAGTTCTAAGTGTGTTCCCATGTCGCATTCATTAGTGATAGTGATATTTTTGTCTTTCATTTTGAGAAAATTTGTGATAAGATTTAGTTGTTCCATATGAGTCTTTCTAAATGATAGTTTTGTCGCTTTTCATTATAGGTCATATGGAACTTTTTTTCTACACTGAAAAAGGCTCCATAATCTCTGTGGCGGGCGTACCCACTACAGATATTATAGAGCCCTTTTTTATGCTTTGTACTCGTCAAAAATCATCATCTGATATCGTTAACTTACCTTACTACCTAGTTCTACCTGCGGTTTCCTTACTCAGCCAGATTTTGATTTCTATAGAGTATTACAAGCAGATAGAGTGACTAGGGAAGCGCGAAACCAAACTATTACTTTTTCTACTAATGACTATTACAAATTGTTAGATGGAACTTGGCTCATATATATTGAAAAGCATCCTCATATAGCATAAACTGAATATATAGGCAGACTGTCCCTATTTGTCTGGCGATGATCAACAGCGGTGATCAGATTAATGGAACCTTAAGGAGGAAAACAATGGCAAATCTTGATATGATGAATCAGTGGTTTGAAGCACAGAAAAAAATGGCTGAGCAGTGGCAAAGCTTACTGCCGTTTGGTCAAGAAAATAGTGATAAAAAGACGGAGACTGAGTCGCTTTTAAATGCTCAGCAGCAATTTTTTAAAGAATATACGAAAGCGTTTACTAATCCAGCTAGTCTTGTCCCAGGACTTCCTTTTACAAATCCAATAGTAGATTCATGGAGCAATTGGCAATCCACATGGGCTGAGCAACTGGAAAAAAATTGGAAAGATAGTCCATGGGCCAACTATGTGGCACAATTTCCTGATATGAATACCTATTTGGATTTCTATAGGAGACAGTTTAATCCAAGTCAATTAGCTGATGTGATGGATAGTGATTCGTATGCAATGTTTTTAAAGATGATGGATGCAAATCAACACTTTGTCTCTTTTTATCGTTACTTTGATAAGATAAGAGAATTATATACTAAGCCATTGGAAACAGATGGCAAGGAATGGGTAGAAAAAGTTTTGGTTGATCAACAGCGTTTTTATACAGACTTTGTCCAACCGTTTATTCCATCACAATTAAGACAAGTTTTAGAAGCACCTTATGAACTTGGATCAAGTTTGAAGGAGAGCTGGGGGAAATTTTTAGAGCCTTGGGCAGGCTCATTCTTTGAGTTGGCACGGCTTTATGTTGAAGGAGCAAACGGTGATACAGAAAAGTTAGCTGATTATTTCAAGCTTTGGAAGGCCCAATACGAGGAAACAGTGGCTCCATTTTTACGCATTCCAGGAATGGGAAATCATACAGAGAAGCTAGAAAGGCATAATGCTTTTATCGATAACAGTATTGAGCTTATTTTAACGAGTATTGAATTCCAGCAACGCCTATCTAATGTAACACGAAAACGAGCTAAGAGCCTATTTGAAGAGTATCTTGAACTAATTAAAAAAGGCGAACATCCGCAGACCTATAAAGAATTTTACCAACATTGGTCTAATGAAGTCGAAAAGACCTTGCAAGAGTATTTCTACTCAGATGAATTTTCACAACTTTTAGCACGATTTGGCACTGCAAATTCTCAATTTATTATTGCACGTAATAAATTGTTGGAATTATCTTTGCGCAATCTTCCGGTAGTGTTGGAAAGTGATGCTAGGAGCTTGTACAAAAAGGTACAAGAGTTAAAACGAGATGTCAATCTCTTGAAACGTGAACTAAAAGACAAAAAAGAACCTCTGGAAGAACCAAAGGAAACAAAACCAAAATCACCTAAAAAGGCAAGTACCAAATAAGTAGAGGGAGGATAAAGAATGTTTGATGATTTAGTAACATTACCAAAACGAAATTTTCAAGATGCTTTAGAAGCACAGCATCGCCTTATCAAAGGGATTGAAACATTAACAAAATTAGAGCGTCCTAAGGGTGGAGTATCTGAAAAAGAAGTCATTTATACAGAGGATAAGTTGACGCTTTATCACTTTATTCCGAAAGTTAAGCGCCCTTTAAAAACTCCGATTCTAATTTCTTATGCGCTTGTCAATAAATATTATATGTTAGACCTGCAAGAAGGAAACAGCTTTGTTGAAGACCTATTAAAAGCAGGGGGAGATGTCTACGTTATTGACTGGGGTTACCCTACAAAGGATGATATGTTTATCACAATGGAAGATTATATCCAAGGATACATGTATAATTGCGTAGATGCTGTATTGGAGCATGCCGGAGTTGATAAGGTAAACTTTTTTGGAATCTGTCAGGGTGCAAATTTTGCAACCATTTTTACAGCTCTCAATCCAGATAAGGTAAAAAATTTGGTAACAGTTGTCGCCCCAATTGATTTCTCACCATGTGATAAATTACTTTTCCAATGGGGAAAATACCTTGATGCAGATAGCATGGTGGAGGCCTATGGAAATATTTCTGGTGAGATTATGAATAATGGATTTTTATTATTGTCACCAATTAAATTAACGACCAATAAGTATCTGGATTTAATTGATAAGTTGGACAATGAAAAGGCAATGACAAATTTTCTGGCTTTAGAATCATGGATCTTTGATAGCCCAGACCAAGCAGGTGCTACGATTCGGCAGTTTACAAATGACATGTACCACGACAATAAATTGGTAAAAGGTGAGCTACTGATTGGTAAAGAGACTGTACAATTAAAAAATATTAAGCAACCTGTGCTCAATATTATTGCCAAAAGAGATGACCAAGTTCCTACTTTAGCATCAGAACCACTTCCGAAATTAGTTGGTTCAAAAGATACAGAGACAGTTTATTATGATTCAGGGCATATTGGTCTGTTTGTCAGCAAGCGGTCACGTGAACAAGTGATTCCGAAATTAATTGAATTTTATAGTTTACGTGATGAGTAGTATCATTATCGCTCAGCTGTACACATTTCTTTGAGCAGGGTGGTTATTAATTGATCTAGCTGATCCGTTAAAATAGAATGCCCTGCTTCAAAGAGATGAAGACTGGCTTGAGGGAGGTAGGATTTAGTCTGGTAGGCTGTGTCAATATGAATTATCGAATCATTTTTCCCGTGTAAAATAGCAACGGGACAAGTCACCTGTTTAATTCGGTTATTGCCTGTTACAAGCCCATTATATTGCTCTGTCATATTAAATGTCAGAAGGTTACGAAAGACATCCGAGTAGTTCCGCTGTTGATAGGCAGCTTCAAGGTAGATTGCCCAGTCTTGTTGGGAAATAGGGGTATGGCTGTAGAGTGGTTTGAGTATCTGTTTGACAGTCTGCTCTTGACATTGAGATAAGGCATATTCTATGCGTTGTAACATCGGATTCCATTTGAACAGTTCTGCTTCAATGCTGCTAAAAAAAGGTAGAGGCTGCAGTGGAGATAATGAAAAAGACCCTTCCTGCAGATAACCTTTTAGACCAAGGGAGGAAAGTAAAAAGAGCTTTTTGATAGCCTGTGGTCGTGCAGCGGCCATCTCCAATGCCACGCCACCGCCTGTTGACCATCCTAAAAGGTAATAATGATTGATTCCCAATAAATCTAAGAATTCTAAAATATCAAAAGCAAAATCTTGGAGAGATGTAATGGGGGCATGATAGGTAGACAGACCAAAACCTCGCA
Organism: Streptococcus marmotae; assembly: GCF_001623565.1. NCBI lineage: Bacteria > Bacillati > Bacillota > Bacilli > Lactobacillales > Streptococcaceae > Streptococcus > Streptococcus marmotae. Next base: position 1,921,067 of record NZ_CP015196.1, read on the forward strand.
TATCGATAGCCAGTAGTTGATAATCAGCTTCAAGCGCGTGCATGAGTGATTGAAAGTGCCGACTAGAAGTTAGATTGCCATGTAATAAGACAAGAGTAGGACCGCTAGATCCAGTTTTAAGATAGTGGAGTGTCTCTCCGTTGGACAATGGCTGAGTGTAAGAAGGATAAAATTTCATAGCTCTCCTTTCACTATCATTATACACAAGCAATTTTAAAAAGCAAGAGGAGAAAATATGTCACAAAAATTTACAATTGGGCAAACTGCTCATTTTTCGAAAACAGTCACCGAAACAGATGTTGTATTATTTGCAGGAATATCGGGAGACTTGAACCCTGCACATACAAATGAAGTAGAAGCATCGCAAGGGATGTTTAAAAAACGGATTGCTCACGGGATGTTAGGAGCATCTTTTATCTCAACCGTCTTAGGAATGTATCTTCCAGGGCCTGGAACCATTTATTTAGGGCAGAAATTAACGTTTTTAAAACCAGTTGCAATAGGAGATACGCTGACTGCTACGGCTACGATTACAAGTATTGATGATAAAGGTTGGCTAACTCTTGAGACGATTGTCTGCAACCAGGAAGGGAAAACGGTCATTAGCGGACAAGCGCAGGTAATACCTCCAAAATAGTGGGTATTAAAATATATGAATCAAGCTATTAAATTTTGTAATAGTAGATAGATTGAAAACGCAATCATTTTATGGTATCCTTGTGATAGTTAGGATAATCTAGGAGGAATTTATGAATCGCATCACTGAGTTACTGGGTATTCAATATCCCATTTTTCAAGGAGCTATGGCTCAAATTTCACGTCACCAATTAGTCAGTGCAGTATCAAATGCTGGAGGTTTAGGAATATTAGCTTCTGGTGGGTTGACAGCAGACGAAGTTCGTGACGAAATCCGTAAAACAAAAGCGCTGACAGACAAACCATTTGCTGTTAACCTGATGTTGATGATGGATAACGTAGCTGAAATTGTAGAAGTTCTGATAGAAGAAGGCGTTAAAATAGTGACAACTGGTGCCGGAACTCCTAAACCGTATATGCCACGTCTAAAAGAAGCAGGGGTTATTGTCATACCTGTTATTCCATCTGTAAAATTAGCATTGAAAATGCAAGAATTAGGCTGTGACGCGGTTGTAGCTGAAGGAATGGAAGCAGGTGGTCATATTGGTGAGATGACAACAATGCCATTGACACGCCAAGTAGCAGCCCATCTCGATATTCCAGTAGTTTGTGCAGGAGGAATAGCTGATGGTCATGGCTTTGTTGCTGCTACTGCACTTGGAGCTGAAGGAGTACAGATGGGAACCGTCTTTTTAGCCGCTGAGGAATGTCCAATTTCTGCAGCTTATAAACAAGAAATCCTTATCTCAGTTGATACTTCGACTGTCGTGACAGGTCGTAAATTTGGCGCCCCAGTCCGATGCTTACGGAATCAATTAACAACAAAATATTTAGAATTGGAAAATCAAAATATTTCTCGACATGAATTAGAAGCAATGACCATGGGAGCTCTTACAAGAGCAGTCGAGGATGGTGATGTTGACAATGGTTCCTTGATGGCTGGTCAGATTGCTGGTTTGGTTTCTACTATACGTCCAGCAAAAGCAATTATTGAAGATGTTATGACTGAGGCGAAGGCTGTGTTGGAACATCTATCACTTTAATACTGTGTACCATTTTATAATCTATTTTCTGTTTCAGCAGGGAGTAATAGGAGTGCGCAAGCCCTTCTTGACTCCCTGCTTTTTATAGTTCTATTTTCCATTGGCTAATTTTGACAAGCTTTAAATGAACAAGCAGCAGCATCGTAGAACAATAGTAATCAGATGAGCCATATAAAAAAATCATAAATAATTAACGGAAGGTTCTGATAGATGAGGCTTTGTAAAATGGCACTTAAACTTGTGATGCATCTTCCATAAGCTATTGATAAACTTTCCAAGTACGCTAAATTCCCAAACTAACTTCCATAGCCTCTTCAAGTGGCCGTTAGTCTGATAAAACCATTAAAAACCAGTGGAAATCCATGTCAGAGTAAGTTCCACTGGTTTTTACAATTGTTGATTTCATGGCTTTTTTAGGCGAATGGTAGTTGAAAAAAGAGCGCACAAAAACCCCCCATCTGAAATGATTTTATCCATGTCCCAGAAGGTTTGAGAATTGAGAGGTGTTCCTTCACGAGCCTCAACGAGAGTTTGTTCGTATTGTTTTTGAGCTTGTTTGGCGAAGTAGAATATTTTTTTATAGCCACAATTTTGTCTTCTCTTAGGGCAAGCGTTACAGACAAAAGGAGCCTTATCAAGGAGAGGGCAAGGAAGCCCATCACTAGTAGACGTTCTGATCTGTCTATTACGTTTGACTTCTTTGGAAACAGTAGTAGGATCTTTAAGGATGAATTGTGCGATGGTTTTGAAGGATTCTCCTCTTTCTAATCCTAGCTGGATATCATTGCGGTCTGAGAGGGTAAGGTGTTTGTATTTTGTCATCGTAAGAGCTCATTTCTAACCCAAACGTCTCAGACTTAATTCCACCATAAAAATCCGTTTTAGACTAACTTCCGCTTCGAAAACGAAAGAGGAACTTACTTTGGGAAATTACCCTACATATCTAACATGTCATGTTTTTATAAAAAAGATACATTTTTAGATTAAAACATGTTATAATGATGAGGGAAGAAATATAATTTTAAAATTAGTGACTGGAGGCTAGTCAAAATGAACAGAATACTAGGTGTCCGTTTGAAAAATAAACGAAAAGAATTGGGATTGACACAAAGTGAGTTAGCAGCAGGTATATGTGAACAAAGCCAAATTAGCCGCATTGAACAGACCAATTTTGCACCAAGTTCTGATATTTTGTATATGCTGTCGAAAAAATTAGGGGTGACAATGGAGTATTTTTTTGATGAAACAATTCAAGAGAATTTTTCTAATTTAGCACATTTTAAAACTTTGATAGATACTGCTTTTACCCGCCGAGATTACAAGACCATTGGATATTTACTACAGATGGAGAAGGGACGTGATATCTTGTTATCAACTGAGGACTCCTTATATCTTGAATGGCTACAGGCCATAGTATTGTATAAATTAAATGATGAGTTAGATCATGCAATTACAAAATTAGAAAACTTATTACCTAAAGTCCAATACTATTATTTTTATTATTTAGATTTCCTAAATTCTCTTTCGATTTGCTATGACGAGACGGATAGACAAGAAGATTACTTTAAGATTCATAGTTTAATGATGGAAGCGATAGACAATATTAATTTATCTGACAGCATACAATTTAAAAAAATGATTAAAATGAGATATAATTATGCACGATTTTTAATCAAGATGGCAAACATTAGAGAGGCAGTTAAGGAAATATTAGAGCTTATTGCTCTACTAAAGGAGAGCGATAGTAGTTATTTATTAGCTGATTTATATTGTTTGTTGGCAAGCAGTGGCGAGGTATTTTTAGCAAAGGATGAGGTATTAAATTATAATAAAAAGGCTGCAGTTCTTTACAATATTTATGGAAATGATTTGATGTATCATTCTTTAAAACAGTATTTGTCGCAGTTTAGTTTAGAGGATGAGATATAGTCCCTGATATAATTAATCTTTGGAGTTAGCTATATATGGTGTTAGCTCTTTTTATTTTCATTAAAAAAGAGAAGAAAAAATCTTTAAAAAGATTTTTTAAAACAAAAAAAAACAAAATAATATTTTTTTAAAAAAATATCCAAAAACATATAAAAATTATTGACAACGCTTCCATAGTATGGTATTATTAAAGCATAAAAACATAAAGGAGAAAAAGCTATGAAGAGAAATTTCTTATTAGCTATAAGTTTGTCGTTTTTGATATTAACAGTATCGTTAGTAAGTCACTCTCCTGCTAAAAATCAAGGCTTTGATCCAGGACCTGTGTTTGTTGCTAAGTAAAAATAATTTTAATAGTTTAATAAGAAAGGAGGCTAGGATACGAGTTACCACTTACCTAGTAGATTTAAAAACGGAGATTTTTAATTGACCTAGAATACTTCTTTATTCTGTTATATATAGTAAAGGATAATATATTTCTAATCAATACTTTATCGTTATCGTCAGATATTATAATATGAATTAATTTAAGAAGTTTTGTGTGGTAAATAACTGGTTTATATTTTTAGCTTTTGATAAAGACGAAGATCTTTTAGAAATTAGTTGGGGATAAAATCATGAAAAATACATTGAAAAAAATTGCATCTACTACTCTGATTGGACTCTCTCTACTTGGTATTGGTAGTTCAGTGGCTTCTGCGGCAACTGTATATTATAAAGGAAGTACAGTATATTGGGACTATGGTCGTACAGCAGCTATATTTAGTTATTCAAATGTTCAATCATCAGTTTATGAGCATACAGCAACTGCGAATGGTGTTTCTTCTGGGTGGCAAGCTCCTGGAGTAATGGCCTCTGCGACTGCGTTTATCGGAGGCGGCACTGCACAATGTTACTGGAATTGTCGAGGGTACTAGCCTATGACTAACAAAAACATTTTTCTAGGAAAATTAAAATACCTAGCCCTGTTTTTGGTTGCTGTTCAGAGTATATTATTTGCTCTGACAGCAATTTTTTTTACAGGTGTATCTTATCAAGAAACATGGCAGCAGTATAATCAGGAAAATCGAACTCTAACACTGTACCTTCAAAAGCTAAATCCAATTCAGCAAGAAAAAGCGTTTCTGTATTTAAATGGGAGAAGCGATTTAGCTGTTTGGACTCATCGAATCATTCAAGATTCTAAAGGAAATGGCATACAAAAACATTATATAGATGCCATGGGAAATGCTGATTATTTTTCCGATTTTAAATTTCACCATTCAAATACTTTAACTAAGTCACAGCTAAAAGTTTTACTAGAGCATGAAGATAGTAAGAAAACGATAGGACTTGCCGAGGCTTCTCATGATATGCTTTATGAGCTACCGAGACCTTTATTTACTACTCCGGTTGTTATTGATCGATTAGAGCAAGTTTATCAAAAAACCAATACTTTAACGGGAATCTATCATGTAAATGGTTTAGAATCAGAAACAGACAGAAGTGAATTTATCAAACAGTTTGTGAGTGACACAGGCTTATCAGAGGAAAATTTTCTAAAGGAAAAATTTGGTAGTCGTCGTGATTATGGTTTAGTTCCTTTTGTACTCATAGGTTTTCTTTCATTTACAATGTTAACTTTGTTAATATTATTACTTGTAATTGTTCTTCAGGCCTATGAAAAATTTGGTAGTCTAACCCTATTGGGATGGAGTCGAAATGAATTTTGGTCAGCATTATTTAAACCTATTATTTATCCATCAGTTCTTAGTACACCTATATTAGCTGTAAGCATTTGGTGGTTGGCAGGCTGGTCTCAAGTTTCCTACTATATTTTGATACCTATCATGGGTCATCTAGTATTTTCCATGCTGGCCTTAGCTACTATTCTGATTATTCCTAGTTTGATAGTCTATTCAGTTACTGCTTTGTCTGCTATTCACAAACGTTTTCCAAGTAGACTATTGACTATTTTAGGAATGTGTTCCTACATTGCGTTGAGCAGCATCTTGGTTGCTACCAGTTATGGCCTAGATGGTCCTTTGTATCGTTTTATGGATAATGTCCATATTGCTAGGGCGTGGAAAAGTGTTGAAAATATGCAAGTAATTGATTCCTTTTCTGAAGGCGATGACTTGGGAACACTAGCAGGTACGAGTAATACATTAGAGTTAAGTATGTATCATCTTTATACCAAGATAGGCCATGATGAAGGTATCTATTTAATCCATAGTCAATACTATGGGCAAGATTTTTTGGAGAACGTGACTGCTTATCAGAATCTGCCTAGTAAGCCATTTTGGTATCTAGTTTATTCTTATAATTATTTAACTGAACTAGGTTTTCAGTTTTCTGAAGAAGAATTAAATGAGATACGAAGTGGTAGTAGATTGTATCTGATTCCAGATAGTTATACAACCGAGGAGCAGCAACGTATGCGAGCGTATTTAGAAGAAAGTGTCAAAGTTTATGATGGAGATGTGGAGACACCATTTACACAAAATCGTCAGTTCGTTTATAAAAGCTATTCCGCGACTAAAGCTATTTTCCTTTGGTCTACAAATTTACAACAAGGAGTAACAAGTAAGGAGCCGATTATTTTTGTAGCTAGTCCTGAAAATCTTTATTTTAACGAAAGTGCAAATCTTGTTGTTTCAGGTTTCAATGGTTATCTCAAAATACGTAATCAGAATATTCTGACTCGCGTTAAGGAAGAGATAACGACTCATTTTCCAGATCTTATGGATAATGATATTCAATTTACGCCAGTTAGTCGATATATTGATGGACGTCAGAAAGAGTTGAGTTATACTTTTTATTTATTTGGCAGCGTTATCGTAGCTATATTAATTAGTTTAACCTCCATACTAATCGCTTTAGTATTGATGTATCGAATTACTTATCAAGATCGTTTAATGGTGCAATACTTTTTAGGATTTAGTTTATGGGCACGTTATAAAGGAATTATGATTTTGATGATTGCTTCTGCTATTATAGAGATACTAATTAGTTTCTTATTGAAAACAAAATTGGGTATAGTGTCCGCCGCTTTATCTCTATGTTTGCAGTCAGTCCTTCTATATGGTTTTCTTTTGCGGAAAGAACAGCAGAAAATCCTAAGTATATTTAAGGAGTAAGAATATGCCAACTATTTCAGTCAAACAGTTATCGAAATATTACGGTGCAAAACGTGTTATTGAGAATATTTCATTTGAGGTTTCGGATAGGGAATTTGTTGCGTTAATTGGTCCATCTGGTTCAGGAAAATCTACGCTACTCAACCTTATTGGCTTATTAGAAACTGTTGATGGGGGAATAATCACGATTGATGGTGAGACTATACCACAAGTTAATTCTAAAAAGGCAACTCATCTCCGTCGAAATGTATTAAATTATTTGTTTCAGTCTAATGCCTTGATTCCAAATGAAAGCGTCAGAGATAATTTGCTGCTGGCACTTCATTATACTGATTTAACTAAAAAACAAAAAGATGAAAAAATAAGAACAGTCTTATCAAAAGTCCACATGGAATCTTTTTTAGAGAGTCGTGTTAATGAGTTATCAGGTGGCGAACAGCAGAGAATTGCTATTGCTCGTGCTATCTTAAAGCCAGGAGAGTTGATTTTAGCAGATGAGCCAACAGGTTCTTTGGATCCACAAATGGCTCAAACAGCTTTTGAATTGCTGAAACTGTTACGGATGAATATGGAAAAACGATTATTTTAGTGACACATAATATGGAGCAGGCTCAGCAATGTGATAGAATTATTGACTTAGAAGGCTTAAAAAGCTGATTTGACACATTTTGCTACATAAGTTGCCCATTGTTAGGGGATGATAGTCATGAAAAAATTTAATTATTATTGCATTGTAAAACAAGATAAAAATAACCCTGGTCGTTTGCAGTATATTTTAGCGATTGAGAATCTCGTTAATGATTTACTCAAATTGACTTTGTATATTAACCAACAAGAAGTAGAAGTTTTGCTTATTCATCCATTTCAAAAAAGGTATCATACTTTACAAAATTATTCCAAAGAACAGTGTATCAAATTAATTGATGATTGAAGAGTTTTCTAAAAGGGATATACTTTCTTCAATTTTAAAAATAGTGTAATCAGATATTTATCTATACCTAGATTCCCATCTTAGCAATATTGTAAAACATTATTTCTAAGATTTTTTGGCTCTTTGTCAACTGTCGTAGATGACTTATAACGAACTTCTAGAGAGGACTATCTTAGTCTTCTCTTTTGTTGTATTCAAAGAAAGGAAAAATCATTTTTTAAAGTTTTTAAGATTCCTATATCCCAAATCATTTTGTTTAATGTCTTTGAAGAGTTTATTGGTAACTGCTCCACAACGAAGTATATTGAAAACGCTCCAAAGTCAAGTTGACTCTGGAACGTTTTTCTATTTATGTGACTTTTAGTCCGTCTCGCTCCGATAGGTGCGAGACAAATCATGAAAAGGCAACAGTCTTCTGTACAGTCTTATAAAGTGTTTTTCTTAAGCGATACCTCGCTTGGCTATGGGAGTTTGATAATTGAGACTACTGTGAATGCGATGATGGTTCCACCAGTGGACATAGTCTCTTGTCTTGATGGACAGTTCTTCCAGTGTTGAAAATTGTTCTTGATAAACAAACTCAATCTTGAAAGCACGGTAGGTACTTTCAGCCACGGCATTGTCATAAGGGCAACCAGCTTGACTAAGAGAACGGGTGATACCAAAGGCCACTAGCATCTCATCAATCAGCTGATTATCGAACTCCTTGCCACGGTCAGAATGAAAAAGATTGACCTTGGTTAAAGCAAAAGGGATACTCTGAATTGCTTGCTTTACCAGATCTGCGGTCTTCTGCCAACCGACTGACAGGCCAATGATTTCTCGATTAAAGAGGTCGATGATGAGGCAAACGTAAGCCCAACGCTGGTCCATACGAACATAGGTCAAGTCCGTGACAAGGGCTTCTAAAGGCTTGTGTTGGTCGAATTGTCGATCTAAGAGATTAGGAATGGGAGCTTCGTTCTTCCCTTTAGAACGAGGCTTGAAGACAGCTTTCTGGTAAACAGAGACCAAATTTAGGCGCTTCATGATGCGCCGAATCCGTCGGAGAGACAAGCAGATGCCTTCAGCTTCCAGGCATTTCTTGATTTTCCTAGCCCCGTATCTGGACTTGCTTTCAGAGAAAATGTTTCTAACCTTTCCTTCAATCTCTGCTTCAGATACAGGTTCAACGGCTTTGTAATAATAGCTAGAACGCGGGATATTTAAGCAACGGCACATGTCTACAATTTTGTATTTATCTTTATTAGCGGTGATTACTTCCCTTTTTGCGCCATAATCACCGCTGCTTGCTTTAAGATGTCAACCTGCATTTCAAGCTCTTTGTTTCGTTTTCTGAGGGCAATCAGCTCGCGCTGTTCAGCAGTAAGGTTATCAACGGTCTTAAACGATCCAGTTGTTTTGGATTGTTTCACCCACTTATCGAAGGTTGAAGGGGTTAGCTCATATTCTCTGATGAGCTCACTACGCTTTTTCCCTGCTTGGTAAAGGTCAACGATTTGTTTTTTGAAATCATCGGTGAAGTGACGACGTGGTTTTCTAGACATAAGGGATTCCTCTTTTCTTTAGTTCAGTGTAGAACACTTTATAATTTTTGTCTAGTTTAGTGTAACCTATTCAATGTTAAATTTTATTTTGTTCAGTAGCTATAAATTCTTCGAACTCATATTTAAAACATTCAATACTATTAGAAGTTTTACGATTCATTATATATGTAAATGAAACAGGAGTTGTAATATTAGTCGAGATTCTATAGTTAATCTTTTTATCAAAAGCTGTTTTTAAATAAAGTGGTAAGTATGATATACCTTGTCCCATCTCTATAAGCTTTTCAGTTACTGAAATATCCTTAATAGATATAAAGTGCGATTCTGGAACAAGAGTTGAAATTTCTGCTTTTACGTTATTCCAATAATTGGGGTGATTGTCAGAAAGAATTTTATAATTTTGATACATTTGTATCTCAGATAAATTTTCAGCAACTTGAGGATAAAATAGTGCGATTTTACCTTCGCAGATAGCCTTTGATGTAATCTTTTTAGTAAATGGCTCTTCACGATCAATTCCGACATCAAATTGATTATTTTCGATGGCATTAGCTATCTTTCCTTGTAATACAGAAATAGAAATTTTAATAGAAGGATATTTATCAAAAAAATATGGTAGGAATTTTGGTAATAAATATGTAGCAATGTATGGGGAGGTTGCAATACTCAGATGATCCTCAAATTGTTTATCTTTCAATTGGATTTTTTCAATGCTCTCTTCATAGGTTTTTATAAGTTTTTTAGTTATTGGAATAAATTCTTTTCCTGCACGAGTCAAAGATAAATTTCTACCTATCGTTTCAAATAACTTTACTTGAAGATGCTTTTCTAGCTTTTTTATTTGTTGATGCAAAGTTGGCTCAGTTAAGAAAAGTTCTTCACTAGCTTTATGATAATTTAGGTGTTTTGCTAAAATTAAAAATGTGTAGTACCAATCTAAATTCATTTCAATATGCTCCCATCTATTAACAAATAACTAACAAATTATAAAATTTTTCCAAATTTTAAAATACTTTACGATATTATATCATACTTATTGTGCTTGGAATGATATTCTTAGGTCTTGCCTCTGGTCTTACAAGACCACAAACTATTAAGGCTTTGAAGAAGAGTGGAGAACTTACTCAAGATTTAAATCAAGGAGAATTAATCTACTCTATAATAAATTTTGTTTTCTTAATCGTGGGTGGTTACACTTATCAGTGGTTTAACTTTAATGGTCCACTATTTATTGCAACACTGTTACTATGCATTTATTGCATCATTCAATTATATTTTAGGAGAAAAAATAATGAAAATTCAATTACCTTTTAATAATAATATATTACCTGAATATTTTGGGAAAGAAGCTGATTCTCAGGATATTCTTCAAGAAAATCCTGTCCGCTCATTTCCGTTTGAAATTCTAAATATCCCTGATGGTACAGAGTGCCTAGCTTTTACATTAATTGACTATGATGCTGTGCCAGTCTGCTCTTTTCCATGGATACACTGGTTAGTGACTGATGTGAGCGTTGAGGGCATTACTAAGACTATTCCTGAGAATTTTAGTATTGATTATAAGAGAGAAATTATTCAAGGGAAAAATAGCTTTTCAAGTTTCTTGCTACAGGGAGATTTCTCAGAAATAGAAACATTATTTGTAGGACCAACTCCACCAGATACAGATCATCGCTACACGTTAAAAGTTTTTGCGCTTTCTGAAAAGACGAATTTACAAAATGGCTTTTTCTATAATGAGCTTATGGATGCAATGAAAGGCCGTATTTTAGATACTGTAGAAATTGAAATTATTGGTTTATATTAAATATCAATTCTGAAATTTACTAATAAATAGAGAGTCCTAAGAGTACATCTTCAGGACTTTTTTAGCATTCTCGACTATCCCACTTAATTAGTATGAAAGTTAGAAAATTTTTCTAACTTCTTTGTGACCAATTGTCACATAAATCCAAATTCTCTTCAAACATAACTATACTTGAGCTAATTAGGAGGGATATTATGTTCGTTCGTATTCGAAATTTGCATGAAGATGCTGATTTGACACAAGAAAATATTGCTTTTTTATTAAATTGTAGCAGATCCACTTATTCAAGGTATGAAGAGGGGAATAGAATGATTGGCATATATGATTTAATAAAATTAGCTGATTATTATGACGTTAGCCTAGATTATTTAGTTGGTAGAGTAGATTTTAGATATGGACACCGATTGCAACTCAGAAACAAGGAAATTTAATTGATAATAGTGACGGTTTGTCACAAAAATCAGAGTTAATCAGTAGATTGTTTATACTAATTTTAAGGTTATTTTCAAAGCGAAAATAAGTGTGTCCTTTGACAATTGAATAAACCAAGGTGGGACTTTCTTATTTATCGAGCAAGAGGTCTAATACGCGAAGATATGAGCGATAACTTTTAGACCCAAAATAGGTTGGTCACCTATCTGCCAAGATGACAAATAATTATAATGATACTTCTGAACGTTCAGGCTGCCAGCGAAAAAGGACAGCGGGTGAGATGCCCATGAATGATCTAACCAATCATACCCACGGAGGTTAATAATATGAAATAGAGAGAAGCTACTATGAAAATTAAATTTGTATCGGTTGAGAATAGTATAGCTGAGTGGGCAGATAAAAAAGCTATATTAAGGCGATGGGAAGGCCTGAATCAATATACACTGAATAGATGGTTAAGTGAAATGCGAGATAATAAGCAGTTTAAAGATTATGTGATTAACCCAACTCATAAATTGGTCTTTATTAATTTGGAAGGCTTTGAAGAATTTTTAAGATGGAAACAAAGGGCAGTAAAATAAAGAGAATCATGGTATAATATAGAATGGTTATATTTCTATGATTGATTTTTCATTTCAAGTTTAGGGAAACGAAAATGTACTATAGAACAAAAACTAATTCAAAAGGAATTACCCGATACGAGGTTGTAGATAAATATAAGGATCCGCTAACTGGCAAGTGGAAGACAGCTGTTGTAAGTTATTATAAAAATACGAGTCGCGCTCGAAAACAAGCAGAACGAGAGCTCGAAGATAAAATTGAGACATTAATTAATGGCAGTGAAGCCAAATTTAATCCCCAGTTGATAAAAACTTTCGGAGAATTAAAAATGAGTTGGCTAGAAACTTGGTCAGTATCTGTCAAGCCTCAGACAGTCAAAAGAGAAGCTTTTGTGATAGAACGACTTGGTGAAATTATTGGTGATGATTATTTACTCGAACGTCTAACACCGTTATTAATGAAAAAGTGCTTGACTACCTATATGGAGAAATATAATGCATCACAATCTACTATGATACATATAAAAAGCACTTGTAATAAAATTTTTAACCATGGTGTTCTTTATAATGTTATTCAATTCTCACCAATGTCTGTAATAAAATTAGAAACGTCTCTTGAGAAAAAGCGTGAAACAAAGAAAAAACGAGAAGCTAAGTTTTTGGAAATACATGAGATTAGGGCTTTCTTTGAAACACTAAGTCGAAGAAGGAATCCGAATTACTACGACTTGGCTATAGTTTTACTATTTTCAGGACTTCGAATCGGAGAAGCTGCTTTTACGAAGGAAGATTTTGATGCTGAGAAAGGTGTACTTCATATTGATAAGGCTTTGCAATATCATGATTTGAAAGTTTCAGAATTCTACTTTGATGAGACTAAAACAATAAATGCTGATCGAGATGTTGCTTTACCTAAGGTGGCCTGTGATGCTATATTAAGAGCTATACAACGCAGTGAAGATTTTGACCGCTATGCGATTGAAAATCCTTGCGAAGCATTTACATTCTCTGAGAGTGTTTTTAGGACAGAATATGGTTCCCCAATAACTTCGCATTCTTTTCGAGAAGTACTTGCTCGTGTTGAAACTGATCTTATTAAAAACTGCGAAGAGAGATACGGTTTCAAATGGACAAAGCATGTAACCCCACATTCCTTTAGGCATATGCATATTACCTATTTACAAAGTGAGGGTATGTCAGTTGCTATAAAAGAAATTATGGAACGTGTCGGGCATGCCAATTATGAAACAACTATGTTGTATACCCATAGTCAAGGATTATCTCAAGGTCAAACAATTAAAGCCTTAGATAAATTTATTGATAGGAATCATTTTAGATTTGAAGCATTAAAATCTTGGTCTAGTAAATATTCTAAAATTGTAAATGATGAAATAGAAAATAATTTTGATTCAAAAATACTTGAATTTTCTTTAGCTGATTTTAGAGAAAAACTTGGTCTAAAATCAACTTATACACCTAGACATATCACTGCAAATATAATTCCTAAGCTTAAGAAAGATTTATCAAAATATTATAAGTCATTTGATATTCTTATTTAAGAGAAGGGAAACAAAAGGTTGTTGGTTATAGACTAACTTGGTGACTACAAAATTTTGGTGCCTGCTTGGTGCCTAATAGAAAACAGGCAGGTTTTACATATAAAAAACCTTGCTACGAAAGGAAATATAAACTCATGGCTACTATTCAATGGTTTCCAGGCCACATGTCTAAAGCAAGACGGCAGGTGCAGGAAAATCTTAAATTTGTTGATTTTGTAACGATATTGGTGGATGCACGCTTGCCCTTATCGAGCCAAAATCCGATGTTGACAAAGATTGTGGGGGAAAAGCCGAAATTACTGATTTTAAATAAGGCAGATTTGGCAGACCCAGTGGCGACCAAGGAATGGCGAGCTTATTTTGAAGCACAAGGCATTCCAACCTTGACTGTCAATTCCAAGGAACAATCTACCGTCAAAAAAGTAACAGAAGCCGCCAAAAAATTGATGCGTGAAAAAATCGAACGCCAAAAAGAACGAGGCATTCAGATTGAAACCTTGCGTACTATGATTATTGGCATTCCCAATGCAGGAAAATCAACCCTGATGAATCGCTTGGCTGGTAAGAAAATTGCGGTCGTTGGCAATAAACCAGGTGTTACTAAAGGACAACAATGGCTTAAATCCAATAAAGATTTGGAAATCCTTGATACGCCGGGGATTTTATGGCCAAAATTTGAAGATGAAGAAGTAGCTCTCAAATTGGCTTTGACTGGGGCGATTAAGGATAATCTTCTACCAATGGACGAGGTCACGATATTCGGATTGAATTATTTCAAGACCCATTATCCAGCAGCCTTGAAAGAGCGCTTTAAGCAGATGAATCTGGATGATGAAGCCCCTGAAATCATCATGGATATGACAAAAAAACTTGGTTTCCGTGAGGATTATGACCGCTTTTATAGCTTGCTTGTGAAAGAAGTAAGAGATGGTAAATTAGGTCTCTATACCCTTGATACAGTCGGAGATGAAGATGGCAACGATTAAGGAAATAAAAGCCCTCCTTGAGACCATCACAGATAAAGAGGACACGCGTTTAGAGGAACTGGTTAAGGATACTCGAGCAGGAGTGCAAGCCCTACTCCAGAAGAAACACAAGGATTTTCTAGCAGAAGAAGCAGAAGATGCTCGTTTAGAGCAGATGCTTTCCTATGAAAAAAACTTGTATGCGCAAGGAATTGAATTGATTGCAGGCATTGATGAGGTCGGTCGTGGCCCCTTAGCAGGTCCTGTTGTAGCAGCTGCCGTTATATTGCCAAAGGGTTGTAAAATTCGCTTTTTAAATGACTCAAAAAAAATTCCCAAAAGTAAACACCAAGCCATCTATGAAGAAATTATGGACAAGGCAGTAGCTGTAGGAATTGGCATCAAGGACAGTCAGGTCATTGACCAAGTAAATATCTACGAAGCGACCAAGCTAGCCATGATTGAGGCTTTAGAGCAATTAGCTGTTCGTCCGCAGCATTTGCTGATTGACGCGATGAGATTGGATACGCCGATTGCACAGACCTCTATTATCAAAGGAGATGCCAATAGCCTGTCCATTGCGGCTGCTAGTATCGTTGCAAAGGTGACAAGAGATCGTTTGATGGCTGAGTTTGAGGCGAAGTATCCAGGTTATGATTTTGCTAAAAACGCAGGTTATGGAACTGCCAAGCATTTGGAAGGCCTGCATGAAAAAGGGGTGACCCCCATTCACCGAAAGAGCTTTGAACCGATTAAATCAATGCTTAAGAAGAAAGGGAGCAAAGATGACAGAACGTGAAAAAATGTTAGCAGGCAAACTATACGATGCTAGCGATGCAGAATTAGTCCAGTTACGTAGCTTGGCACGTCGCTATCGCATGGAATTCAATCAAGGATTAGATAGTACAAAACGGAGCAAATTGCTCAAATCATGGTTTGGTAGCACTGGGAATCAGATTTATATTGAGCCAAATTTTGCTTGTGACTATGGTTGTCATATTTACGTAGGAGAAAATTTTTACGCTAATTTCAACTGTACGTTTTTAGATGTTTGTCCGATTCGGATTGGTGATAATGCCATGTTAGGCCCCAATGTACAACTTCTTACACCACTTCATCCCTTGGAGGCAAATGAACGGATTTCAGGTATGGAATATGGCAAACCAATTACGATTGGAGACAATTTCTGGGCTGGTGGTGGTGTGACGATTCTCCCAGGCGTTTCCTTGGGTAACAATGTTGTCGTGGGTGCCGGCTCTGTCGTGACCAAATCTTTTGGAGATAATCTTGTCCTAGCAGGCAATCCTGCTCGTATTATTAAAATACTCGATTTGCCATGACGGTCTTGTTTAAGCCCTAATTCTCAGATTTTAGGAAGAACCTAGTTGATTTGACTAGCACTCTATATTTTAGTTGAAATCCTGAAAAATCTTGACAGGCTATGTTAGGATTTTTTCTTTTTGAAAAATATACCTAGCTTGTACAGAAAAATAGTTTTTTTCGAATAAACAAGTAGAGGTGAAAAAATGAATAACTTTGAATTGTTTAAATTAAAAAAAGCTGGATTGACGAATCTCAATCTTCATAAAGTATTGGCGTATCAAAAGGATAATGGAAGTTCTTTATCGATTAAGACAATTGCGCAGATTTCAGAATGTAAAAATCCAGTTTTGTTTGTAGAGAAGTATAAGCAGTTGGATATAAAAGCTTGCCGTGAAGAGTTCAATCGTTATCCGTCGCTGTCCATTTTGGACGATGCCTATCCAAATGAATTGAAACAGATTTATAATCCGCCAGTTCTGCTATTTTATCAAGGAGATATCGAACTATTAAACAAGCCTAAGTTGGCTATTGTAGGAGCAAGAGCAGCTAGTCAGACAGGAACCAGTTCAGTCCAAAAAATTATTAAAGAATTAGGTAATCACTTTGTTATTGTCAGTGGGTTGGCAAGAGGAATTGACACAGCAGCACATATTTCAGCCTTAAAAAACGGCGGTAAAACAATCGCTGTTATCGGATCTGGTTTGGGGGTGTATTATCCAAAGGAAAATAAGAAGCTACAAGATTATATCGCTCGGCATCACTTGCTACTTTCGGAGTATGAACCGGATGCCCAACCGCTTAAATATCATTTTCCAGAGCGAAATCGGATTATTGCGGGCTTATCACAAGGCATTATTGTCGCAGAGGCGAAAAAACGTTCTGGAAGTCTCATTACCTGCGAACGGGCCCTAGAAGAAGGACGAGATGTTTTTGCTATTCCAGGATCCATTTTGGACGGAAAATCTGATGGATGTCATTATCTGATTCAAGAGGGAGAAAAGTGTACTACATCAGGCTTAGACGTCCTATCAGAATACCAAATGTAAAATGAGTTTTCCTATAGGAAAATAAAAATCTTGACACTTACCTAAAAATAGTATATTCTTGTGAATGTTATAGCAATAAGAATAGATAAAAGGTAAGAATATGGTAACAACAAAGAAGAAAGCAACGACTAAGAAAAATCTTGTCATCGTGGAGTCGCCTGCAAAGGCTAAAACGATTGAAAAATATCTCGGACGAAATTATAAGGTAGTTGCCTCGGTCGGACATATCCGAGATTTAAAAAAATCGAGCATGTCGATTGATTTTGAAAATAATTATGAACCAGAATATATCAATATCCGTGGAAAAGGTCCGCTAATCAATGACCTAAAAAAAGAAGCTAAAAAGGCCAAACAAGTTTTTCTCGCAAGTGACCCGGATCGTGAAGGAGAAGCAATTTCTTGGCATTTGGCTCATATTTTAGGTTTAGACGAGCAGGACAAAAATCGTGTCGTATTCAACGAAATTACAAAAGATGCAGTCAAAAATGCTTTTAAAGAGCCACGAACGATTAATCATGATTTGGTGGATGCCCAGCAAGCACGTCGTGTTCTAGATCGTATCGTGGGGTATTCTATTTCTCCTATTCTATGGAAGAAGGTTAAGAAGGGGCTATCTGCGGGACGTGTCCAATCAGTTGCACTAAAATTGATTATTGACCGTGAAAATGAGATTAGAAATTTCAAACCGGAAGAATATTGGACAATTGATGCAACCTTTAAAAAAGGAACTAAAAAATTTCAAGCCAGTTTCTATGGTGTAGATGATAAGAAACTGAAACTCGAAACAAATGAACAAGTAAAAGAAGTCTTGGCACGTATTAAGGGAGAAGATTTCTTAGTTGAAAAAGTTGATCGAAAAGAACGCAAACGCAACGCACCATTGCCATATACCACTTCAACAATGCAAATGGATGCGGCCAACAAAATCAATTTTCGGACACGAAAGACCATGATGGTTGCGCAGCAATTATATGAAGGAGTTAGCCTTGGAACCGGTGGAACGCAAGGTTTAATTACCTATATGCGTACTGATTCAACTCGAATCAGTCCAGTCGCTCAAGCACAGGCAGCAGATTTTATTACAGAACGTTTTGGTACCAAGTATTCTAAGCACGGTAGCAAGGTCAAAAATGCGTCTGGTGCCCAGGATGCCCATGAGGCTATTCGTCCTTCTAATGTTCAATTAACTCCGGAATCAATTGCCAAATATTTGGATAAGGATCAGTTGCGACTCTATACCCTTATCTGGAACCGCTTTGTAGCAAGTCAAATGACAGCAGCCGTCTTTGATACCATGAGTGTACGGCTCGCCCAAAATGGTGTGTTATTCACAGCAAATGGTAGTCAAGTAAAATTTGACGGATATATGGCTGTTTACAATGATTCAGATAAGAGCAAAATGTTGCCAGATATGACAGTCGGCGACACAGTCCAACGTGTCTTGACCAAGCCAGAACAGCATTTTACTCAGCCTCCTGCTCGTTATTCGGAAGCGACCCTGATTAAAACGTTAGAAGAAAATGGAGTGGGTCGTCCCTCAACCTATGCTCCAACTATCGATACGATTCAGAAGCGTTATTATGTCAAATTAGCGGCCAAGCGATTTGAACCAACAGAACTGGGTGAAATTGTCAATCGTTTGATTGTCGAATTTTTCCCAGATATTGTCAATGTTACCTTTACAGCTGAGATGGAACAAAAGCTAGATGATGTTGAAATTGGTAAAGAACAGTGGCAGAAGATTATTGATAGTTTCTACCAGCCGTTTAAGGTTGAACTAGCCAAGGCTGAAACGGAAATTGAAAAAATTCAAATCAAGGATGAGCCGGCTGGCTTTGATTGTGATGTTTGTGGTCACGAAATGGTGATTAAATTAGGGCGGTTTGGCAAATTCTACGCTTGTAGTAATTTTCCTGATTGCCGTAATACCAAGCAAATTACAAAAGAAATTGGCGTAACCTGCCCAGTATGCCACAAAGGTCAGGTCATTGAACGTAAAAGCAAGCGCAATCGTGTTTTTTATGGTTGCGATCGCTATCCAGAATGCGAATTTACTTCCTGGGATAAGCCGATTGGGCGCGATTGTCCAAAATGCCAACATTATCTTGTTGAGAAGAAGGTACGTGGTGGCGGCAAGCAAGTAATCTGTCCAAATGGTGATTACGAAGAAAAGAAGATTAAATAAGAAGGAACCGCTAAATCGTAAAAATGGGTCAATGATTAAAACTAAGAACTGATCATCTACCTTACAGGTTCTTCTTAAAAGATTACCCTGTCTGCCATAGGTGGAATCCTATGGTAGATTTTTTGATTTCATCATTTGATCAAACATATTGCTTATTCTATTTAATTGGTCTTTGATCGAATTTATGTTATGATAAACAAGTATCAAATTAGAAAGGTTCAGGTGTGGGTAGCCCCCACATCTGGGAAATGAATGGTAGCATAATCTCTTTTTCCATTCATTTTTAGAGGTATTAGTCTATTGTCTCAATCCTATATTACAGTCATTGGAGCTGGTTTAGCTGGCTCTGAAGCGGCTTATCAAATTGCAAAACAGGGAATTCCTGTCAAACTTTATGAAATGCGGGGCGTAAAAGCAACACCCCAACATAAGACAGATCACTTTGCAGAATTGGTTTGTTCTAATTCTCTGCGTGGCGATAGCTTGACCAATGCAGTCGGTCTCTTAAAAGAGGAAATGCGCCGTTTGGATTCGATTATTATGAAAGCAGCGGAACAGACCCGCGTCCCAGCTGGAGGTGCTTTGGCTGTTGACCGAGAAGGTTTTTCACAAATGGTGACAGATGAGTTGCACCAACATCCTCTGATTGAGGTCATTCGTGAAGAAATCACAGAATTGCCAAGCGAAGGAATTACCGTCATTGCGACAGGGCCTCTGACCAGTGATGCCTTGGCAGAGAAAATTCACGCCTTCAATGGTGGAGCTGGTTTCTATTTCTATGATGCAGCAGCACCGATTGTTGATGTCAATACGATTGATATGGATAAGGTCTATCTTAAATCCCGCTATGACAAGGGAGAAGCTGCCTATCTTAATGCTCCAATGACCAAGGAACAGTTTATGGCCTTTCACGATGCTCTTGTCAATGCCGAGGAAGCCCCTCTTAATTCCTTTGAAAAAGAAAAGTATTTTGAAGGGTGTATGCCGATTGAGGTCATGGCAAAACGCGGGGTGAAAACCATGCTTTATGGACCAATGAAGCCTGTTGGCCTGGAATATCCAGAAGATTATACCGGTCCTCGTGATGGAGAATTTAAAACACCCTATGCTGTCGTTCAACTACGACAGGATAATGCAGCAGGTAGCTTGTATAATATTGTCGGCTTCCAAACTCATCTGAAATGGGGCGAGCAAAAGCGGGTCTTCCAAATGATTCCGGGACTGGAAAATGCTGAATTTGTCCGCTATGGGGTGATGCACCGTAATTCCTACATGGATTCGCCCAATCTTTTGACACAAACTTTTCGTTCTAAGAAAAATCCGCAGCTCTTCTTTGCTGGTCAAATGACAGGGGTTGAAGGCTATGTTGAGTCTGCGGCGTCTGGCCTCGTAGCCGGTATCAACGCAGCTCGCTTGTTCAAAAATGAAGAAGAAATCATCTTCCCTGAAACAACGGCAATCGGAAGTTTACCACACTATGTCACCCATGCAGATAGCAAGCATTTCCAACCGATGAATGTTAATTTTGGCATTATCAAAGAGTTGGACGGTCCTCGTATTCGTGATAAAAAAGAACGCTATGAGAAAATCGCTGAACGTGCCTTGGCAGATTTGAGCCAGTGTATGAAAGTGTTGAATAATCAGTAAAGGCTAGGTTTTCCTAGCTTTTTTGACAATCTAGCTTGACTTATAGTTCACTACAAGTGATATAATGATTTGGATAAAGGAGAGGTATAATGACCAATACAGAGAAGACCTATACGATTACAGAAGTCAGCGAACTTTATCAAGTTAACTCCAATACATTACGCTATTATGAGCGTATCGGATTATTGCCGACTATTCCAAGAAAATCAAATGGAAATCGCTATTTTACGAGAGAAATGCTGAACTGGCTTGAAATGGTGATTTGCCTGCGGCATTCAGGAATTCCAATAGAAGCTTTAAAAACTTATGTCAAACTACTACAACAAGGGGAGAAAACCCAAAAAGAGCGAGAATGGCTTCTAAAAGAACAATTAGAGACTCTATACCAGCGAAAAGAAAATTTGCAACGCTCCA
Organism: Streptococcus marmotae; assembly: GCF_001623565.1. Classification (NCBI taxonomy): domain Bacteria; kingdom Bacillati; phylum Bacillota; class Bacilli; order Lactobacillales; family Streptococcaceae; genus Streptococcus; species Streptococcus marmotae. The sequence goes on from NZ_CP015196.1 coordinate 1,942,210, forward strand.
TCGACCGCTTAGAGCATAAAATTTCCCTTTATGAGAGCGGTGAGATCAATCAAGCTACCTCTTATTTTGAAGAATATGCGATTTTAGAAGATCAGGAAAATAGTTGGAAGGAATAAAAAGATGAAAATTGATGTATTTGCCCATGTTTTATTACCAAGGTTTTACCAAAAAATGCTTAGGCTAGATCCACATTTGCCGGATAAAATGCCCTTTTTACAGAATCCAGTTTTGACAGATATGAAGAGTAGAGCACAGTATCAACACAAAGATACCCAACAAATTATATCTTATGTTAATGTCAATCCAGAAGATTATGTAGAGGCCGATGAGGCTTTAAAACTCGTTCAGGAAGCCAATCAAGAATTATTAGAAACGCTGCAAGCTCATTCGGAGCAATTTGCAGGAGGTGTCGCGATGCTCGCCCTCAATCACATGGATGGAAGTCTTGAGATTTTAGAAAAATTTGTTACCCAAAATCAAAATATTGTAGGTGTCCAATTATTTAGTCGCCATCTTGGTCAGTCTGTTGCTGCACCAGAATTTGCACCTATTTTTGAAACTTGTGCAAAGCTAGAGATTCCAATTTGGCTTCATCCTGTATTTGATGCGAGAAAACCTGACAATAACATTGTCTTTTCATGGGAGTACGAGCAGACACAAGCCATGCTTGAAATAGTAGAAGCGGGCTATTTTAGAAAGTACCCTAATCTGAAAATCATTGTTCACCATGCAGGGGCAATGGTTCCTTATTTTGCGGAGCGAATTCGTCATATCCTGCCAGAAGAGATGGTACAGGATTTTAAGAAATTTTACGTAGATACAGCCTTATTAGGCAATCCAAAAGCTCTGGAATTAGCTGTCGACTATTTTGGTATTGAAAAGATTCTTTTTGGAACGGATGCTCCTTTAGGAATTTTACCTGCAGGTCCTACCAAAGAGATTATTGCTGCGATTGAAGCGATGGCTCTTTCAACAAAAGAAAAACAAGCTATCTTTGCGGATAATTGGTATCGCTTATTGAAATAGAAAGGAAGCTAATGCAGCCTATTTTTAACGTATTTAAGCTAAAAGTAGCTGAAAATCATGTAGAGGAATTTTTTCAGATTGGACAGACAAATTTCAATCAATCCATCACAAAAGAAGAAGGAACTTTAGCGATGTATTTGACAAAAGTTGATGATCAGCAAACATTTTGTGTGATAGAAGTCTATCGTGATGCTATGGCCTATCAAGCACATATCACTTCTTCTCATTTTAAGGATTTTGCTACTTTTGCACAAGATTACATTCCTTACAAAGAACGTGTAGAACTGATTCCTCAAATTTTGTATGAACAAGAACAGCCGGTTCAAGAAGAAGATTTGTCAAGTCTATTTGTTAGATTGATATCTGTGCGTGTGAAAGAAAGTAGGGAAACGGCATTTAAAGACGAGCTTTTTGATGTAGTAAATCAGGCAAAAGACACGAAGATTCTCTATGCAGGCTTTGTTGCAGATTCTCCCAATACATGGTATATCATTGATATTTCTAGTACAGAAAATAGCATAGTAGCAGCATTTTTAGAACAAAACGCTTCTATTGAGCAGCAGGTCAAACAGAACTTCTCACTGCTTGAATGCGTCAACAAAGGGAATTTGAGGTATAGAGCTGTCACAGAAAAGGAGGCAAAATGTCACTAATTCGCCATAAAAAGGTAGAACTAACAGAACTCTTTTATGATTTAGTCTATGTCTATGCCATCTCTCAGATGACTCATCTGTTATCCCATGTTCGCAATGGAAGGTTCCTTTTAGAAAATGTGATTGTCTTTAGTATTGCACTGATTATTTTTATCAATTCTTGGATGATTCAGATGGTTTTTACTAACCGTTTTGGAAAAAATAGCTTGACGAATACTGTCTTTATGTTGCTACAGATGATATGCCTGCTAGTTGCTGCAGGTTTGCTATCCAATGATTTCCAAAGCATGGTCATCCCTTTTTTTAGCACGATGGCAGTTCTCACGGGACTCTTACTTGCACAATATGGTCTCGAGTATCGCATCACCAGAAATACGGCCGATCAATACTTTATCAAGCAATTTTTCTCTATTTTGGGAGTACGAATCCTGAGTCTCTTGTCCTGTCTTTTTCTCCCTTATTCATCTAGTCTAGTAATTGCTGTTTTAGGAATCATTGTGACATGGCTCATGCCGTCTTTCTTACTTAATCCAGCAAAAACCGGTGCTTTAAAGGAATTAACTCCAATTTCGTTTCCTCACCTTGTTGAACGTTTATCTCTGCTTGTGATTATCACCTTTGGCGAGATGATTATTGGGATTGCCCCTTATTTTTCTATCGATAAATTGTCACTTTCTTCCTTCTTTCCTTTTTTGATTGTGGCAAATTTATTTCTCTTTTATATCACAGAGATGGATCACAGGATTGCTGTCAATAAAACGAATGTATCAGGAAACGGAGCTATTTATTATCATTACTTTATTTTCTTTGGTTTAAGCTTTATTACGGCGGCCTTTACCTTATTACAGGAGCATCAGCTATCGAACGATGCTATTGTGTGCCTTCTCTATAGTGGTATTTTCTTGTTTTTGGTTGGAATTCTCCTACATGCACCTTATAACAAGGCAGACTTTAGCTGGACTCCTAAATTTTACCTTGCCGAATTGGCTTTGCTGACTATTGGTTTCCTGCTTAGTCTACTGGTTGCTGAAAATTCTCTGATGTTCACTTTGGTTACTTTCTTTGTGACAGTAGGGATGACGAGTTTAATGATGCGGCAAAGATGATCATGTAGATTTGTGAGTGAGAGGAGCGCTTTCTCACTCCTTTTCTGTTATACCAGAGTAGCTGAATCGTAGTATATAAAGGAACTTTGCAACGAAATATGAGAAATGGAAATCAATCATTCTTGCTAAGCAAGGGCTTACGAAATCCAAAACGGTAGACGAAATTTGCCAAATCTTGAATGGAGTGCAAGCGCAATGTCAACTCTATGTGGATGTTGGATTTAAAACACGTCTGTCGGAACAAGAGTTTACAACTGAGGTGTGGAGGGAAAAATTGGTCCGATAGCATTTTCATACAATTCCGTCGAAAAGACTATGAGGAACAGCTTATAGCAAAAAAATGAAAATTTTTCTTGACAAAGTTTTGGCTTTAGGATAAAATTAAAAACGGTTACAATGTTATTACCAACGTAAGCATGATGTAGCTGAATCTTATAATATTATAAAAATGGATGTTATCGCTTTATTGCGAGCAGGAACCTATTTATACGATGCTTTTTTTGCGTACGATAAATAAGTTCCTTTTTGTTTTTAGGGAAACACTTTATGATCATAAAACGAATTTTAAACCATAATGCAGTTATTGCGACGAATAAAAAAGATGTTGACATTCTGTTATTTGGTAAGGGAATTGCCTTTTCAAAAAAAGTTGGCGATACGGTAGAAGTAGATGCGATTGAAAAAAGTTTTCTATTGAAAAATAGGGATAATATGACTCGGTTCACAGAATTGTTTATCAATGTACCGCTAGAGCTAGTCTATGTGTGCGAGAAGATTATCAATCTTGGAAAAATCAAATTAGGAAATAATTTTGACGAGATTATTTATGTCAATTTAACTGACCATATTCAATCGAGCATTGAACGACACAAGGAAGGGATTGTTATTGCAAATCCTCTAAAATGGGAAATTGCCAAATATTATCCTGAAGAGTATAAGGTTGGAAAGCAGGCGTTAGAGATTATCAAAAAAGAAGCCAAGATAGAGTTGGCTGAAGACGAAGCTGCTTTCATTGCTCTTCATTTTGTGAATGCGAATCTGGAGAATAATTTTCAAGAATCGTACAAGATTACCGAAATTATCATGAATATTGAGCAAATTGTGAAAAACTTTTATGTCACAGAATTTGATCAAGAATCGATTGAATACTATCGCTTTATTACCCATATCAAACTTTTTGCCCACCGCTTATTAGCGCATGAATATTATCAAGAAGATGACGATGATGATTTGCTTGCTTTAATGCGGAAAAAATACCCTAAAGAATATGACTGTGGAGAAGAAGTTGCTCGCTATATTCAGAAAGAGTATGATTACCGTCTGAGTTCGAGTGAATTGCTCTACTTAACTGCACATATTCGAAGACTAACTAAGAATCTGTACTAGAATAAAGGAGAACATGATGAAATACAAAGATACTGCTCAAGCTATTTTAAAAGCAGTCGGAGGAGAAGCAAATGTTGTTAGTACAACTCACTGTGTCACTCGACTACGCCTTGTTTTAAAAGATGAACAACTTGTTTCGGATGCGGTTGTTAAAAACATTCCTAATGTCATGGGTGTGATGCGTAAAAACGGCCAGTACCAAGTGATTTTGGGAAATGATGTAGCTAACTATTATCAAGCCTTTGTAAAATTAGGGAACTTTGGTGGCGAACAGCCTGTTTCTACCGAAAAGAAAGGATCTGTTTTCGGTAACATTATTGAGTATATTGCCGGATCCATGACTCCTTTAATTCCAGCAATGCTGGGTGGCGGAATGCTTAAGGTTCTTGTGATTATTCTCCCAATGTTGGGATTGTTGTCTGCTGATTCACAAACGATTTCCTTTTTGAGTATCTTTGGTGATGCGCCCTACTATTTCATGCCAATCTTCCTAGCATTTTCAGCTTCGAAAAAGCTCAATGTTACACCAATTTTAGCGATGTCTGTAGCAGGAATTTTGCTTCATCCAAATTTTGTACAAATGGTAGCAGATGCGAACCCTATGGCTCTCTTTGGTGCCCCAGTTACACCAGCTAACTATGGATCATCTGTTATTCCAATTCTCATTATGGTTTGGTTGATGAAATATATTGAAACAGCGGTTAATAAAGTTGTACCAGCTGTGACCAAAAGTTTCTTACAACCAACGATTGTCTTACTTATTTCAGGTTTTATTGCCTTAGTTGTAGTTGGTCCTATTGGAGTGATTGTAGGAGAAGGACTATCTACCCTCATTCAGCAAATGTATGGAACAGCAGGTTGGTTGACCTTGGCAATTTTAGGGGCTATCATGCCATTTATCGTTATGACAGGAATGCATTGGGCCTTTGCTCCGATTTTCCTAGCAGCTTCTGTAGCAACACCTGATGTACTCATTTTACCAGCTATGCTTGGAGCTAACCTAGCTCAAGGAGCAGCTTCTATGGCAGTAGCTCTAAAAAGTAAAAATCCAAATACCAAACAAGTCGCTTTTGCAGCAGGTTTTTCAGCTCTTTTAGCCGGAATTACAGAACCAGCTCTTTATGGGGTTACCTTGAAATACAAGAAACCAATTTATGCAGCGATGATTGGTGGTGGTGTTGCAGGATTGTTTGCTGGAATTGTCGGAATAAAATCTTTCTTGTTTGCAGTACCATCTTTGATTGCCTTACCACAATTTATCAATGCTGATCAGCCAGCCAACTTTACAAATGCCTTGATTGCAACAGCTTTAAGTGTTGTTATCACCTTCATTATTGCTTACATTTTGGGTATCGATGAGGAAGTACAGCCGTCTGATTTGGAAAATGTTCCAACAGGTGTGTCAAACAAAAAAAAGATTGCTTCGCCTTTAAAAGGAACCCTTCTTCCACTTGAACAAGTTAATGATGAAACCTTTGCAGGTAAATTACTCGGTGAGGGGATTGCTATTGTCCCTTCAAATGGAAAAGTCGTTTCTCCTATTGATGGAGTGATTGCCTCTGTCTTTCCTTCTAAACATGCCATTGGGTTGATTAGTCAGGACGGGGTAGAAGTACTAATCCATGTCGGATTAGAGACTGTTAATCTAAACGGTGAAGGCTTTACAAGTTTTGTAAAAGAAGGGGACAAAGTGCAAAAAGGAGATGTTCTTCTTGAAGTCGATATTGCCTCGCTTATTGACAAAGGATATGATGTCACAACACCAATTATCGTAACCAATACTCAAAACTTTTTAGATGTTTTACCAATGAATGAAAAAGCAACTGTTGAGGCAGGAGAAGATATACTAGCTATTTTATAAGGAGGAAACAATGGGAGTATTTCCAGAAAATTTTCTATGGGGTGGCGCATTAGCTGCTAACCAAGTTGAAGGAGCTTATAACGTTGACGGAAAAGGACTTTCTGTGCAAGATGTACTACCAAATGGCGGTCTTGGAGCTTGGACAGAGTCTCCTACTCCAGATAATTTAAAACTTGACGGCATTGATTTCTATCATCGCTACAAGGAAGACATCGCTCTAATGGCAGAAATGGGATTTAAGGTCTTTCGGACATCCATTTCGTGGAGTCGGATTTTTCCAAATGGAGATGAAGAAACGCCAAATGAAGCTGGTCTTCAGTTTTATGATGATTTATTTGATGAACTTCATAAATATGGAATTGAACCATTGGTGACATTATCACATTATGAAACACCGCTCTATCTTGCACGCCAGTATCACGGATGGATCAATCGAGATATGATTGGCTTGTTTGAAAAATATGCCCGTACAGTGTTTGAACGGTATAAGCATAAGGTTCGTTATTGGCTCACATTTAATGAAGTGAATTCTGTGTTAGAACTCCCATTTACCAGCGGTGGTATTGATATTCCAAAAGAGCAATTGACAAAACAGGATTTATATCAGGCAATCCACCACGAATTAGTTGCTTCTAGCTTAGTGACCAAACTAGCTCATGAAATCAATCCAGATTTTAAAGTCGGTTGTATGGTACTTGCTATGCCAGCTTATCCAATGACTTCTGACCCCAGAGATGTCTTAGCTGCTCATCAGTTTGAGAATTTGAACTATCTCTTTTCTGATATTCATGTTCGTGGAGAATACCCGAAATATGCTAACCGATTCTTCAAGGAGCATGGAATTGAGATTCAATTCGAAGAAGGGGATGCTGAATTGTTGAAAAACTATCCTGTCGATTTCTTATCTTTCAGCTATTACATGAGTATCACCGAGGCCTTTGATAAGAGCAAATACGCTTCAGGACGTGGCAATATCTTAGGTGGCTTAAGCAACCCATATTTGGAAGCCTCTGATTGGGGTTGGCAGATTGATCCAATTGGTCTACGCTTGGTACTCAATCGTTACTATGACCGCTATCAAATTCCCTTATTCATTGTTGAAAATGGTCTGGGAGCCAAAGACGAACTAGTTGTTGGTGCAGACGGGACAATGACGGTTCTTGATGACTACCGTATTGATTATATGCACAAGCATTTAGCACAAGTAAAAGAAGCGATTTTAGATGGGGTAGAGATTATGGGCTACACATCTTGGGGCTGTATTGATTGCGTGTCGATGTCTACTGCAGAAATGTCCAAACGCTATGGCTTGATTTATGTTAATCGACATGATGATGGAAGTGGTGATTTGGAGCGATATCGGAAAAAATCATTCTTCTGGTATCGCGATGTGATTGCAAGCAATGGTGAAAACTTGTAAGACAAGTGAAACGAAGCTGAGCAGTAGATGCTTGGCTTCGTTTTGCTCTTGAGCTAGATAGAGCTGGTCTATGTTCCCTAGCAAATCCTCATCTCTATCAATGAAGATAAACAGTTTTTTTAGGAATGACAAGGGATTTTGAGGGATTTCGTTCGTTTTTTCTGATTCTTTTAAAAAATAATAACTAAATTTTCTGAATATTTTATTAAAAGTATGCTATACTAGTCTTAGCTGAAATGGAAATGAGAATGTGATGAATAAGTCTTACTTTTATCTTGAGATGAAAACCCACGAATTGGAGGTTCCCTATTCAAAGGAGAAGCGCCGTGTCCGTGTTTTGCTCCCCAAAAATTATGAAACCGATACGGAGCAAACCTATCCTGTCGTTTACTTCCATGACGGACAAAATGTCCTTTATAGCAAGGAAGCATTTAGCGGGCATTCTTGGAAGGTGATTCCGACGATTAAACGCAATCCTGACATCGCCAAGATGATTGTTGTCGCTATTGACAACGACGGTTTCCAGCGCATGAATGAATATTCTGCTTGGAAATATAAAGAGCTCAATATTCCCGGTGTTCAATTTGGTGGTAAGGGAACAGAATATGCTGAATTTGTCATGGAAGTAGTCAAACCCTTTATTGATAGTACCTACCGTACGAAGGCTGACAAAGCCCATACTGCCATGATTGGGTCTTCATTAGGTGGCAATATTACCCAATTTATGGGCTTGGCTTATCAAGATCAGATTGGTTGCTTGGGGGTCTTTTCATCTGCTAACTGGCTCCACCAAGAAGCTTTTGATCGCTATATTGAGCGCCAAGAGCTAGACAAGGAGCAACGTGTCTATATTTATGTAGGGACAGAAGAAGCAGATGATACCGATAAAACATTAATGGCAGGCAACATCAAGCAAGCCTATATCCACTCATCACTTTCCTATTATCGCCAGTTGATTGCGGGAGGAGTGGATTTGGACAATCTCACGCTAGAGATTATTTCAGGCGCTATTCACAATGAAGAGGCTTGGGCAAAATATCTAGCTGATTGTCTGCGATTTTTAAGTGAAAAATGGTAAGGAGATAAATAGATGCATGTAGAATTTTTAAGTCATTGGTCAGGAAATTTAGGTCGAGAGATGAATCTCAATCGCTATGGACATGCTGGTATTCCAGTCGTTGTTTTTGCTTCATCAGGCGGAGCCTACACGGAATATGCCGATTTTGGCATGATAGAGGCTTGTAAAGGATCCATTGAAGCTGGAAAAGTACAGTTTTTTACCCTAACTAGCGTTGATAAAGAGAGCTGGTTGGCAGATTGGAAGCCAATACACGATCGTGCAGAAGCGCATCGTGCTTACGAACGGTATGTGATTGAAGAAGCTATTCCTTTTATCAAACATAAGACAAACTGGTTTGAGCCAATGATGACAACCGGTTGTTCAATGGGGGCTTACCATGCCTTGAACTTCTTCTTGCAACATCCTGATGTGTTTAATAAGGTTATTGCGCTTTCTGGTGTATATGATGCCCGTTTCTTTAATGGGAATCAAGATTATGGCCAAGATGATGCCGTTTACCAAAATTCCCCTGCGGATTACATTTGGAACCAAAATGATGGTTGGTTTATTGATCGCTATCGCCAATCTGACATCATTGTCTGCTCTGGTCTCGGGGATTGGGAGCAGGATGGTCTGCCAAGTTTTTACACTCTCAAAGCAGCCTTTGCTGAGAAAAATATCCCTGCCTGGTTTGATGAATGGGGAAGCGATGTGGCTCATGATTGGGTATGGTGGAGAAAGCAGATGCCTTATTTCCTACGTACACTAGATTTATAGAAAGGTAATCTTATATGAATTTCATTGTTATTTCGCCCTATTATCCTGAAAATTTTCAACCCTTTACGCTTGAATTGGCTAAAAAAGGAATCAATGTCTTGGGAATTGGTCAAGAGCCATATGAACAGTTGGGCCCTGATTTACAAGGGGCATTAACAGAGTATTTCCGTGTCGAAAACCTGGAAGATATTGAGGAAGTCAAGCGTGCAGTTGCCTTTTTATTCTATAAGCACGGACCAATTGACCGAATCGAATCCCACAATGAATATTGGCTAGAAAATGATGCGGTTTTGCGGGAGCAATTCCATGTCTTTGGCGCTAAGCCAAAACACCTGCGTAAGACCAAGTTCAAATCAAAAATGAAGAAATATTTCAAGCAAGCAGGTGTTCCAGTCGTTCCTGGTCAGGTCATAAAGACTGAAAAAGACATTGCTAGAGCAGTGAAAACAATTGATCTTCCGATGATTGCTAAACCAGATAACGGGGTCGGTGCAGCAGCAACTTACAAATTGACCAGCCTAGCAGATGTGGATCATTTTGCAGAGCAATGGGATCATGAAACGGTCTATTTCTTTGAAAAATTCGTTCATTCAAGTGAAATTTGTACCTACGATGGCTTAATAGATGCTGAAGGAAATATTGTCTTTGAAACAACCTTTGATTACCACTATACTCCGCTTGAGCTTTTAGAAGGTCAAAAAGACAATGCTTACTACATTTTGAAAACAATCGATCCAAAACTCCAAGCCTATGGTCGTTCGATTGTCAAAACCTTTGGTATGAAAGAGCGCTTCTTCCATATTGAATTTTTCCGTGAAGGCGATGACTATATTGCGATTGAGTACAATAATCGTCCTGCAGGCGGTTTTACAGTAGACGTTTATAACTTTGCTCATTCGATTGATTTGTACCGTGATTACGCTAGTATTGTGGCAGGAGAAGGAGTGGCTGAACGTCGCTTTGCTCCTCAGTACTGTCTTGCTATTACACGTCGTGACCAAACCCAGTATCAACATAGTGAAGAGGAATTGCGTGAGCACTATGCCAATCAACTAAAAATGGAAAAACGCATGCCACGCGCCTTTGCTGCTCTCCAGGGAGATACAATCTACCTTCTCACAACGGACAGTCGAAAAGAACTTGATGATATGATTGCTTATATCAGTCAAACTCGCTCCTAAAAAGCTCGTCCTGCGCTTAGCAGGCGAGTTTTTTTATGGTATACTCTAAGAAAGAAAATGAGCGATTGCAAAATCTTATACTCTATAACAATCAACATCTGATTAGACAACGACATCAGATGTTCATTTTTGACGAATATTACAAAATTGTAAGGTGGAGTGACAAGTCTGTAAGGTAAGGCTCTATGGAACAAGAGTATAATAAAAGCATAAAAGGAAGTAGGAGAAGTACTAGTTGAAGGAGCCCAAGCAAGCACTATGAATAGCAGTCGCACACCTTCAAAGTCCTCATGTCAAGCAAGGTCATCTTTCTCCTACAAATACATACTGCAAAAGGAAAAGGAGTTTTTATGTTTTTAGAAATCAATCATTTAGAAAAAGTCTATCGTACCCGTTTTTCAAAAGAAGAAACACGCGCCCTTCAAGATGTTGATTTTAAGGTAGAAGAAGGAGAATTTATTGCAATCATGGGAGAAAGTGGCTCTGGTAAAACAACCCTACTCAATATCCTAGCTACCCTTGATAAACCGAGCAATGGCAATGTTATTCTCAAAAATCAAGACATTACCAAAATCAAGGAAAGCCAATTAGCAGATTTCCGCCTGCGCAACCTCGGATTTGTCTTCCAAGATTTTAATTTATTGGATACCCTGTCAATACGGGATAATATTTTTCTGCCACTGGTATTGGCAAGAAAATCCTATCACGAAATGGAAGCACGACTAGCGCAACTTGCTCCAACCTTACGGATTGAAGACTTGCTCAACAAGCGTCCCTTTGAACTTTCAGGTGGACAAAAGCAGCGAATAGCCATTGCCCGCAGTTTGATTACCCAACCGCAATTGATTCTTGCTGATGAGCCAACAGCAGCACTTGACTATCGTAATTCAGAAGATTTATTAACTCTCTTTGAAGAAATCAATATAGCCGGTCAAACCATTCTAATGGTAACCCATTCAGCCAATGCAGCTAGTCATGCTAGGCGAGTCCTCTTTATCAAGGACGGTCGGATTTTTCATCAGCTTTATAAGGCTAATAAATCAAGTGGCGATTTCGCCAAGGAAATCTCACTCAGCATGTCTGCACTTCTAGGAGGTGAGTAGGGTATGTTCTATCTCAAATTAGCTTATGGTAACATTCAGAAATCCTTTCAAACTTTTGCGCCCTTTATTCTAGCGACTTTAGTCCTTTTCGTCCTGAATTGTTCGATTATCCTCTTGATGCTAAGTCCTATTGCAAAAACAATGGGAACAGGAGCGCTAGCGCTTGGTTTAGGTAGTGGAGTTCTTACGATTTTTTCTCTTATCATGGAAATCTATAGCTTTAATTTCCTAATGAAGCAGCGTGGTAGGGAATTTGGTTTATACAATATGCTTGGCATGAATAAGAAAAAGCTGGCCTTGATTGCCACGCTTGAATTGCTGATGATTCTTATTCTGGTCATTGTTCTAGGAAGTATCTTGAGTGTAGCATTTGCCAACCTAATGTACTTGATTTTTGTCAATCTGATCCATGGAACAAATCTGCATTTTGCTCTTTTCCTCAATAGTCTCATTTTCTCAGGGATATTTTTCCTTTTGGAACTCTTAACTATTTATAAAGTACAGTTCTCATCTCCTCTCATTTTATTTAAAAGTAAAGAAGAAGGTGAGAAAGAGCCAAGAGGGAATAGTCTTCTTGCCATTTTGGCCCTCATTTGTCTTGGTGTAGGGTATTATCTATCTCTTTCATCTAGTCAAGTTACGCCGATTGTCGTTTTATACAGCTTCTTTATTGCGGTTTTATTTGTCATTGCAGGAACCTATCTCTTTTATATTAGTTTTATTGCTTGGTATTTGAAACGTCGTCGCAAGCAGAAGAAGTATTTCTATACACCGGAACATTTCATCGCAACATCCCAGATGATTTTCCGTATGAAACAGCACGCAACAGGGCTTGCCAATATTACTATTCTTGCTATTATGGCCTTTGTGACGATTGCAACAACTACGTCGCTTTATACTAATATGACAAATACTATGGATGTGCTCTTTCCGAAAGAAAGTAGCATTACCTACCACGTTCAAAGCAGGCAAGAAGGAGAAGCATTCTTTCAGAAAACGGTGCTTGATACCTATCCGGAAAAAGCAAACGATAGTGTGAGTTATCTCAGTTTTGCTGAAACGATTTCCTATGACGGTAGTAAGACCCTTCCTTTAAATAAAGAGACTCTGAATCATCCTTCTATTACTGGATTTACCACTTTGTATATTATGACCCAAGAAGATGTTCGAAAATTGGGCAATACAATTCCTGAGTTAAAAGAGCAGCAAGTTGGATTTTACTGCCCAAATCAGACCAGTCATCTGGAATCAGTTGTTCTTGGAAAAAAGACCTTTGACGTCGTAGAAGGTGTACAAAATATTCAGGTTTCTGACTTGCTAAACACCTATAATCCTGCTCTACTTATCGTAAGCAATGATCAGGTACTCCAAGAATTTGTCCAAGCCTTTAAAGAAAGTAGGGACAAAGGAGAACAGTTGGTGAATTATCAAGTCCAGACCAATCTAAGCCGTGAGGAATTTCAAGCCTTGGTCGGAGCAACTGATGGAAATTTCATGACAGAAGACGGGAGTCAAAGTCTGGGGTTTGTTGTCCAAAAAGAAGACTTCCAAAATGAAATACTCGGTTTTGTAGGTGGTTTCCTCTTTACAGGATTCTTGCTTGGCATCAGCTTCTTATTGGGGGCTGCCTTGATTATCTACTATAAACAGTATTCTGAAGGGCATGAAGATAAGAAATCTTACAAGATTCTTCAAGAGGTGGGAATGAGCCAAACCGCTGTTAAAAAGACCATTAACTCTCAGGTTTTACTTGTCTTCTTTATGCCGCTAGGTATGGCCATTCTCCATTTTATCGCCTCACTTACCATGTTGAAGCAGATGTTGCTCATGTTTGGCGTAACCTCACACAAGATGATTTATACTGTAAGTGGCATAACCATTCTCCTTATCTGCTTGCTGTATTACATTATTTACAAATGGACAAGTAGGGCTTATTACCGCATTATTGAAAGATAGACCTTGTTCATTAACAACTGGATATTAGGCGTATTCTGTATAGAATAGATTACAGAAAAAGTGGCTTTGTCGGTCACTTTTTTGATACAATAAGACTATGAACAAAGACAAAATTTATATCGTAGAAGATGATGAAACGATTGTACAGCTATTGATGAGTCATCTGAGCCAAAACTATCACGTGAAAAGTGTCCATAATTTTCGTGCAGTGAGCCAAGAAATAGCAGAATGGCAACCCGATGTGGTTCTTATGGACATCAGTCTTCCGTACTTTAATGGCTTTTATTGGACGACAGAAATTCGCAAGACCATGACCATGCCGATTATTTTTATTTCCAGTAGCGATGATGAAATGAACGCTGTCATGGCTATGAATATGGGAGGAGATGATTTTATCGCCAAACCCTTCTCCCTTCCTCTTTTGGATGCTAAAATTGCTGCCTTTTTGCGCCGCATCCAACAGTTCACACAGATTAATCACCTTGTCTTAGAGGATTACCAATTGAATATGGACGGGCGTTTCAGCTACCAAGATAAGCACATCCAACTCTCACCGACAGAGACCAAAATTCTCACTACCCTTATGCAACAGCAAGGTCAGGTTGTAACCAAGGAAAAGCTACTGGAGCAACTGTGGGAAAACGAGGAATTTATTGATCAAAACACCTTGAATGTCAATATGGCACGTTTACGTAAAAAAGTCAGCGAACTAGGATTTGATCGTATTCATACCATTCGTGGAGTGGGGTATATTGTTCAATGATCATAAAATTTCTCAAAGAATATGCTGGTTGGTACCTTGTTTATCTTACTATCGGGTTCAGTATATTCGTCTTGTTTCTTCTCTATCAGCTTCCATTTGATTTTCTCTTACAAAGTCTCTTTTTTATCAGTGTTCTCCTTGCTATCTGGACTGTTTGGCTATTTTTTCATTTTAAACGAAAACAAGAAATCATTGAAAACTTTACGGGAGAAATAAAAGGAACAGAGCTCAATTTGCCATCTGATTTGGCTTATTTAGCCTTGTTAGAACGCGAGAAAGAAGCAAGTAACGCCCTCATCCTTGCCTACAAATCTCGTGAAAATGAGTGGCAGTCCGTGATCAAAATGTGGTCTCACCAGATGAAAGTCCCCTTGGCTGCCCTCTCTTTGATGAGCCAAACAAATCAGCTTTCTCAAACTGAGGTCAATCACCAATTACTACGACTTGACAATTATATGACAAATCTTCTCAATTACATGAAGTTGTCCAATCAGACCAGTGATTTTCGCTTTGAGATGATTGAGGTTCGAGAACTGATTGTCGACTTGGTTAAAAAGTACCGCAGTCAGTTTTTGCAAAAGGAGTTGAGTCTTGACATAAAAGGGAATGGCAGGTAAAAAGCGATCGGAAGTGGCTATCCTTTTCCCTGTCCCAAGTGATCGATAACGCTATTAAGTACAGTCAAAATAAAAAATCCATTATCATTCATCTGGAAAATGGCGTCACGATTATCGATCAGGGGATTGGAATTTTACCAGAGGATCTTCCCCGCTTATTTGACGAAGGATTTACCGGTTACAATGGGCGTGAACATCAGAAAGCCAGTGGATTTGGTCTTTATTTGACCAAACGGGTGCTCACCCAGTTAGCCTTATCGATTGATATTAGCAGTCAAATTGATCAAGGAACTCAGGTTCGTATTTGGAAGAAGTAGGAGAAGCAGATGAAGCTAGCCCTTGTTTCTGGTCTCATGACCAGTCATGCAGTTGAACTGCAACTGGAACGAATTGAACAATATTGTAAAGAAGCAGCAGAATGCGATATTATCGTTTTCGGAGAAGCCTATCTCCAAGGATTTGATGGCCTTACATGGTCTTATGATAGGGATAAAAAACGGGCAGTTGAACAAAACTCCCCCGAAATAAACAGGCTAAAAACAATTGCTCAAACCTATCAGATGGCCATTTCGATTGGCTTTTTTGAGAAAAATGAAGAAAAACTCTACAGTAGCCAATTATGTATTGGGGCAACTGGAGATATTCTGTCTACCTATCGACGAATTTCACAAGGCTGGAAAGAGAAAGGTGTAGGCAAACAGTATCAAGAAGGACAGCGTTTTGAGGTCTTCGACTATCAAGGTACACGCTTTGTCACAGCTATCTGTGGTGATTTATGGCACGAAAATTTGTTGAATCGTCTGACTGCCTTAGAATATGATATCTGCCTTTGGCCTGTTTACATCGATTATTCACCTGAAGAATGGCAGACTGCACAGCATGAATATGCGGAGCAGACAAAAAAGCTGTCTAAGCCTATCTACCTTGTTAATTCCTATTCAATAGACAAACAAGAGGCTTATGGTGGAGTCTATCTCTTTGAAAACGGGCAGATTACTCCTATCCTACCAATAGGAAACCACGGAATTGTGAAAATAGAATGCTAGTATTATTTACATAATATATATTATGTAAATAATATACCGAATTATCTTTCTATGCTGCTTCCTGACACAAAAATTTTTCAGATTCACTTGCAATACTACTATAAAAATCTCTGTATGGATTCTAAATAAGGGCTTGAAAACGGTTTAAAAGATGATATACTAGGAATACATAAAGGAGGAAGTTATGTCACATCATGCTTTGCAAAATGGGTCTGATATTCGTGGAATTGCGATTGCAACAGACGAATTGGCCGTTAACCTCACACCTGAGGCCGTAATCAAAATCGTACATGGCTTAGTTCGTTGGCTGTGTCAAGACGAGACCCTTCATAAGGTCTATCAAGAAGGTCAATTAACCATTGGAATTGGTCGTGATAGTCGCCTTAGCGGACCTAGTTTGGTTGAAACCTTTACAAAAGAAGCCGTCCGCCTGGGAATACAAGTGATTGATTTTGGTCTCGCAACGACCCCAGCCCTTTTTATGAGCACGCAGTATGAGGAATTTTCATGTCATGCCGGTATCATGGTAACAGCAAGCCACTTACCGTATTACTTTAATGGGATTAAAATCTTCAGCCAAAAAGGCGGTGCAGAACATGAGGATATTACTTTTATCCTAGAAAATGACGAAGTATTACCAGCTCAGGAAAATGGAGCAATTCGTTCGGCGGACTTATTGACACCGTACGCAGCCGATTTGGTTGGAAAAATCCGCTTAGCAAATCAAGGGAAAGAAGAGCCATTAAAAGGACTACACATCATTGTAGATGCAGGAAATGGAGCTGGAGGTTTCTTTGCGGACAAGGTCTTACAAGCTTTAGGAGCAGATACAAGTGGTTCTCAATTTCTTGATCCAGACGGAACCTTCCCAAATCATATTCCAAATCCAGACAACAAGGAAGCTATGGCGAGTATTCAAGCAGCAGTCCTTAAACATCAAGCTGACTTAGGCATTATCTTTGATACGGATGTAGACCGTGCTGCCTTGGTTACTCAATCAGGAGAGATTTTAAATCGAAATAATCTCATTGCCGTTCTCAGCCAAATCATTTTACAAGAACACCCTGGAACAAGCATTGTAACCAATTCCCCAACTTCTGAGCATTTGAAACGCTTCATTGAAGAATTAGGTGGTAAACAGATTCGCTATATCTCGGGCTACCGTAATGTCATCAATAAAGCGATTCACACCAATCAAGAAGGGATTGATTGTCAACTGGCCATTGAAACATCTGGCCATGCTGCCTTTAAGGAAAATTATTTCCTTGATGATGGAACCTACGCCGCAGCCAAAATTCTTATGCTCTTACCACGTTTACAAGCAGAAGGCCGGAGTTTGGATGATTTAATTGCCCAGTTGAAACAGCCCGTAGAAACACAAGAAGTCCGCTTTAAACTAGAAGTGCCTGATTATCGCGCATTAGGCGAACTAGTGATTGCGGACTTACAAGCACAAACGATTGACGGCTTTCACTTTAATCCAGAAAATGAAGAAGGAGTGCGTTTTGATGTCACCTCGCCATACGGAGATGGCTGGTTCTTACTGAGAATGAGTCTTCATGAACCTTTATTGGTTCTCCAAGTGGAAAATGATCAAGCAGGTTACATTGTTCCAATCCTCAAGTGTCTATCTGCATTTTTAGCATCCTATCCTCAGGTGAATAAAACAAAAATGAAAGAAATAATCGGAGAATAAAGAAAAATAGTTTACATAACTTTTGTTGGCTCTATAATATCTGTAGTGGGTACGCCCGCCACAGAGATTATGGAGCCTTTTTCAGTGTAGAAAAAAAGTTCCATATGACCTATAATGAAAAGCGACAAAACTATCATTTAGAAAGACTCATATGGAACAACTAAATCTTATCACAAATTTTCTCAAAATGAAAGACAAAAATATCACTATCACTAATGAATGCGACATGGGAACACACTTAGAACTCCACGGTCACTTGGATTACACAGCCCCTAAATGCCCTTCCTGCAAGGGACAAATGGCTAAGTACGACTTCCAGAAAGCCTCTAAAATCCCCTACTTAGAAACTGCTGGCTACCCGCTACTTATCCGCCTTCGAAAGCGTCGTTTCAAGTGCAAAGACTGTGGGAAAATAGCGGTCGCTGAAACTCCTATTGTTAAGAAGAACCATCAAATCTCTGTCGCTGTCAACCAGAAAATCGCACAATTACTCATCGAAAAGCAAGCAATGACACATATCGCACACAGACTCTCCATTTCTACATCTACAGTTATTCGAAAACTCAATGAGTTTAAATTTGAAACGGATTGGGATAAGCTTCCAGAAGTCATGTCCTGGGATGAGTATGCCTTCAAGAAAGGGAAAATGAGCTTTATCGCTCAAGATTTTGACACAAATAACATCATCGCTATCCTTGATGGAAGAACGCAAGCAACCATCCGAAATCACTTTCTGAGATACCCTAGACAGGTCAGAAATCGCGTTAAAATCATCACTATGGACATGTTTAGCCCTTACTATCAACTAGCCAAACAACTTTTTCCTCATGCCAAAATCGTGCTGGATCGCTTCCACGTTGTGCAACATTTAGCTCGTGCTATGAACCGTGTCCGCATACAAATCATGAATGCTTTTGACCGCAAATCGCATGAATACAAGACGCTCAAACGCTACTGGAAACTGGTACAACAAGATAGCCGTAAACTCAGTGACAAGCGGTTTTATCGCCCTACTTTTCGCATGCATTTGACCAATAAGGAAATCTTAGACAAGCTCCTATCCTACTCAGATGAGTTACGACAACATTATGAACTCTATCAACTTCTTTTATTCCATTTCCAAGAGAAAAACTCAGATCATTTCTTTGACCTAATTGAGCAAGAAATAGCCACTGTTAACCCTATTTTCCAGACGGTATTTAAGACGTTTCTAAAGGATAAGGACAAGGTTTTAAACGCCTTGGAATTGCCTTATTCCAACGCTAAATTGGAAGCTACCAATAATCTTATCAAAGTCATCAAGCGTAATGCCTTTGGATTTCGGAACTTTGAAAACTTCAAAAAGCGGATTTTGATTGCCATCAATATCAAAAAAGAGAAGACCAACTTGGTCCTCTCTAGATGTTAGCTGACATCTACCCACTACAGTTGACAAAGAGCCCTTTTGTTATGTAAACTATTTTATAATTGATCCAAAGCATTTTTTTGTTCATCATTGACAATGTGGGTATAGAGGTCTGTAACCTGCGTATTCGCATGACCCAATTGATGGCTGACAAGCACTTGAGATTTTGTTGCATCATAGAGACGAGTAGCTAGCGTATGGCGGAGCTTATGGGGTGTGACCCGAATTTTAAAATCTGCAGAATATTTTGCGACCATTTTTTCAATACTGGACGCATCCATACGATTTGGCAAGCCACGGTATTCCGATAAGAAGAAAGCGAAATCTGTCTTTTCAGCCTTATAGCGTTGCTGACGAATGGCCAGATAGGATTCCAAGTAAGGCTTTGCGAACCCCGCTACATGAACCGAGTCTCGTTTCCCACCTTTTCGTGTAACATCAATCATCATCATCTTGACATTGACATCAGCCAGATTAAGATTGACCGCTTCAGAAAGACGTACTCCAGAAGCCAGCAGTAGGGCTAGAATGGCTAAATCTCGTTCTTTGTTTTTTTGGAAGGAAGAGAGAGCACGCTTTGACAGTTTGACGGGATATTGGGTCTCAACATACTCTAAAAACTCCATGGTTTCGTCCCCCAAAAAGAGTTTTTGCTTGATATTTTCAGCTCTAGCAGCAAGCGTTTCCTTTTTCTTCTTCGTTGAAACCTTCTTCATAACATTACGGTAAAAATAAGGCTCTCCCTGATCATTTTCAACTTCCTCAGTCAGGTATTTGTAGAGGCTTGATAGAGCAGACAAGGTACGATTAATTGTCGTTTGTGATACCCCATTTTGTGTCGTATTGGCATTCAGCAAAGGTCTTTCCCGTAGATAGAGAATAAAGGATTCCATGTCTTTCTTAGTGAGCTGTTCCAAGGTATCTAAAGGAATTTCAGCCATGGTCGTTACCGATACTAAATCCGTATCGATTAACCATTCAAAAAAACGTCGGTATTCTTTCAAATATTCATACAAGGTCGTAAAACTGTAGGGGACAGCCAACTTTGATTGGTAGTAGTCCAAGACATACCACGGCATTATTTCCTTTAATTGTTCGATTTTTTCTAGTAGTAATTCGCGTCGCATAAGAATTCTCCAAATTTTCTTCTTATCCAGAGTATAGCACAATAATAGATATATTTCAAGAAAATTATAGTTTTTCGGAAAGATGTATGCGATAGAGATATGTAACATAACCAAAAAATTTTTTCCTAGAAATTTTCTCAAAAATGTACGTTATTCAGAGGTAAACAGGATTTCACAATTACCTCGGCTATTCTTATAAATCTATCAAACCTCAAGTTAGGTAGGTACTTTTCGACTTCATTTCGTACAATTGAAATCTTATACAGATTGCAAACATGACTGTCATTTTGTGCTTTATGATTCTATCTTAAATATATCAAGAGTTTAGAACCGATTAGATCAATTGTTCATATATTTTTAGTTTTTATAAATTTTATGTAGAATCTGGTGACGTGAATGCAATATAGAAATATAGAAAATGGAAAATCGTCTATTATTATATTGCATTCATCTATAATTTAAAAAGGTATTGAATTTAGGACGTCTCTAGAAATAGATCTTTATTGTTTTGAAGTGTTCTCGCTATGGATTTTCTTTATCCTAGGTGTTATTTGCTTGAGACTGATTGAACTATGTTTGTTTTTCTAAATTCAGTTCCATGAATAAGTTGTCTATGCTGAAATCATTTCAAGGATAGTAACATTTTCAACAAATTCTACTTACTTCTCAGTAAATTTTGTATTTTGCAATTTGTGCGATTACAATACGATCTATTGTGTTTTTTCCAGTTATCTTGCTTGGGTCGTAAAAGCACGTGCTGTAAGTATTCTTAATCAGAAATTGAAAAATAATTTTTTTAAAGGTTATTTTGGAGGAAATGAGCAGATTACAAGCAGTCTGGCAATTTCAATATTGACGAATGATTATAAAGTCATTGAAAGCCGATATTTTACATTGGTTTTTGAGGTGTTTACTTATTTCTTAACTTTGGTAACATCCATCGTCTATATGATTTCAATTGATGCCGTGAGAAGTAACCCCTGGAAAACCTGTCTTATCTTCATGAGAATCTCCTTTATATTAAACAAAAGGTTATGTAACGCATTTTTTAACTTTTGGTTTTTTCCATATATAGCTCAAGCTGTAAAATGTGATTCACCACGCTAGCATAATTGTTTTCAACGCTATATTTTTCAGACAAGTTTTTGATTGTTCTTCTGTTTGCATTTGAATAATGCGGTAAACCGATGACCTTGTAAGTGTTCTTCAAACCTTTGATTCGAGTAGAAGGTTCAATCAAATACTTATTAGTCCAAGCTTTTGAAGTAGATCCGATGCAGATAAGAATAATTTCTTCTTGATCTGGTAAGAGTTTATGTAATTCTTCATCAAGTTCTTTGACAAGCCTCTCTACAAGCTTAGCATTTTCCTTTTGAGTGACAAACTTTATCACACCGTCACTACTGCTCCCTGGAATCGGAAAGAAGTCTGTCATATATGATCCTCTAAGAATGGAGTTATTTAAGGCTTCTGCAAATCCATGATCGTTACTTTTGCCGATGTTATGGAAGTTATTCCAAGGTCTCTCAACATTGTTGCTAAGCCGTGTCGCAGTTTTTGCTGCTTCTGGGTCTAAGACACCTCCAGGATTCATTCCTAAGATAACATAATTGTTAGGTTGTAGCTCATCGATAAACTTAGAAAAATCGGTGTCTTCAACCATATCGTTTGGTGCTATAAAATGACCATCTTCGCGATTGCTTTCCCAGATAGCCCACGCTCCACACTTAGAGTATGGTTTCATACGTTCCAATAAATTCATTACATAACCTCCTGATACATTAATTGCAGTTGTTAAAACTAATATAAATATTCTACTCCTTTTTCACAAATTTGTCTATGGTAACACCAGGATACTCAGTAGATTTCGCTGCATTACTAAGATACATGTCACACACTCTCCATTCTCCTGCCTTGCTATTCACGAACCGATATCTTAGAAAGCTGTTGAGCCCAACCCAAGTTAGCAACAATTCTCTTCTGGAAGTGTCCTCTGTCATATCAGCGCCTGCAATTATTTTGCTAAGTGTATTGTATTGTCAGCATAGTATAAGCTAAATTGTTATCAACTAATCATATAGCGAAACAGTCTTATGAAAAAATGGGCTTTTACGAAACCGGATACAGTGATGAAGATGAGATTGTCATGGCTTATCGTTTATAATATACATAATTAAAATGATGTAAAAAGAAGAGATTATTTTCTCTTCTTTTTCGCTTTCTTCATTTTGTTGGCCATGCGTTTCATGGATTGTTCCATGGCAAATTTACCGATTTTACCCTTTAAGCCCCCACCAAACATCTGACTCATATCTGGCATGCCAGCACCACCTAGGGCTGATAAATCAGGCATTCCCCCCTGACCCATCATCCCTTCAAGAGCGGACATATCCATGTTGTTTGGCATATTTTTAGGAAGATTATTGGGATTGATTCCCATTTGTTTCATCATCTTATTCATATCGCCAGACATAACCCCCTGCATCATAGCCTTTGCTTGGTTAAAGTCTTTAATGAACTTGTTGACATCGACAAAGCTATTTCCTGAGCCGTTCGCAATCCGACGACGACGGCTTGGAGTCAGCAAATCAGGATTTTCACGTTCAGCTGGAGTCATGGATGATACAATCGCCCGTTTTCGAGCAATTTCTCGCTCATCGACCTTGAGATTAGCAAGGGCAGGATTTCCAGCCATTCCTGGAATCATCTTGAGCAGGTCTTCCATCGGTCCCATATTTTGTACTTGGTCTAATTGATCGATAAAATCATTGAAATCAAAGGTATTTTCTCGCATTTTTTCAGCGAGTTCAAGTGATTTCTTCTCATCGTATTCTTGTGAAGCCTTCTCAATCAGAGTCAGCAAGTCTCCCATCCCCAAAATACGGCTAGACATACGATCCGGATGGAATGTTTCAATATCGGTAATTTTCTCACCAGTACCTGTAAACTTGATTGGTTTGCCAGTGATATGACGGACAGACAGTGCGGCACCACCACGAGTATCCCCATCGATCTTGGTTAAGATAATCCCAGTCACCTCAAGCTGGTCATTAAACTCACGAGCAACGTTAGCAGCTTCTTGACCAATCATGGCATCGACGACGAGGAGGATTTCATTTGGTTGGGCAAGTGCCTTGACATCTCGTAATTCGTTCATCAGCACTTGGTCAATTTGCAAACGCCCTGCCGTATCAATCAGGACATAGTCGTTATTTTGTTGTTTGGCCACTTCAAGACCTTGCTTGACAATATCAACTGCTGGCACACCTGTTCCCAATTCAAAGACAGGAACGTCGATTTGTTGCCCTAAGGTTTTCAACTGTTCAATAGCTGCTGGACGATAAATATCCGCTGCAATCAGCAAAGGACGGGCATTTTCTTCTTTTTTGAGTTTGTTAGCTAGTTTTCCAGCAAAGGTTGTTTTACCAGCCCCTTGCAGACCAACCATCATGATAATAGTAGGGATTTTTGGTGATTTAGTGATTTCAGCTGTGTCAGATCCTAGAATCGCAGTTAACTCTTCATCAACAATTTTGATGATTTGTTGTGCAGGATTGAGCGTTTCAATCACTTCGTGACCAACTGCACGTTCACGGACTTTCTTGATAAACTCTTTTACAACTGGCAAGGCAACGTCTGCTTCCAGAAGGGCAAGACGAATTTCCTTGGTAGCCTCTTGGACATCACTTTCGCTAATTTTGCCTTTACGGCGCAGATTTTTAAAGACGTTCTGTAAACGTTCGGTTAAACTTTCAAAAGCCATGGTATTCTCCTTTATTCTCTATTATCAATGCTACTTAATATGGTGATTTGTTCTTGCAAAAATGTATCTGCTGGATAACGTTCTAAAATTTGATCAAATATTTGGCTGCGAACGATATAGTCAGAATACATATGCAATTTCTTTTCGTAATCTTCTAAAATCTTTTCTGTCCGCTTGATATTGTCATAGACCGCTTGACGGCTGACCTGAAATTCTTCTGCAATCTCAGCCAAGCTATAATCATCAGCATAGTAGAGCTCGATATAATTCATCTGTTTATCGGTCAATAGTGCCGCATAAAATTCAAAGAGGGCATTCATCCGATTCGTTTTTTCAATTTCCATACTCTCTATTATACCAAATTTTTCCTAGAGGATAAAGCCTACCTATCTCATTTTAAATAGAAAAAAGGTTTACATAATAAAGATTATGTAAACTAATTGTTTTCCAGGTAAAATTCAAAACGTTCACCAACGTACTGGCTATTTACATATTCAAAAGGTTGACCGTCCTCCAAATACGATACTTGGCGCAGCGCTAAAATAGCTTGATTTTTCGTAATTTGCAAGTGTTTTGCAACCTTTTCGTTGGCCAAACGAGCATAGATTGTTTGGTGACTTTTCCCGATTCGGTAGCCATTTTCAGTCAAGGTTTTGAAAAAATGATTGGTGACATCACTCTTTTTGACATTTTGAATTAAGCGTTCTGGGATACTCGCTACTTCATAGACAACAGGAATATTATCCGCAAAACGCACACGTTCCATCCGCACGACATACTCTCCTGCCTGTAAATTCAATTGACTAACTTCCTTATCATTGGGCTTTGTTCGGATATAGGATAATAATTGACTAGACGGAGTTTTGCCTTGTAGTTGAATAATGTCAGTAAAAGACATGGTTCCCCGCATTTTTTCTTGGACACGGGTACTAGCTACATAAGTTCCTGAGCCGACTTTTCTTTGTAAAATTCCCTCTTCGACTAAGAGCGTAATCCCTTGTCGCAAGGTCATTCGTGACACTCCAAACTCATCTGCTAGGTCTCGCTCACTTGGCAAACGTTCTCCAATTTTCCAAATCCCACGGTCAATTTCCTCTTTTAATTTATCATGAATGACAATATAAGCAGCTTTCATAATCACTCCTCTTTGTTTCTAACTCTATTGTACCAAATTTCTATCTTTTTAACCATTCTTACTGCAAATTGTTCGTTTTTATGTTAAAATAAGAAACATCATGTGATAATTGATTTGAAAGGAAATAAGATGACAAGCAAAGATGTAGAGAAAATTATTGTGTTAGACTATGGTAGCCAATATAACCAGTTGATTTCTCGTCGTATTCGTGAAATTGGTGTATTTTCAGAGCTAAAAAGCCACAAGATTTCAGCAGCTGACGTTAAGGAAATCAATCCGATTGGAATTGTTCTTTCAGGAGGACCAAATTCTGTTTATGAAGAGGGATCGTTTGATATTGACCCAGAAATTTTTGAATTAGGGATTCCAATTTTAGGAATTTGCTACGGTATGCAGCTGATTACCCACAAACTCGGTGGCAAGGTCGTACCGGCTGGAGATGCTGGAAATCGTGAATACGGTCAGTCAAAGCTTACCCATACTCCTTCTCCTCTCTTTGAAGGAACTCCAGATGAGCAATTGGTCTTGATGAGCCATGGAGATGCGGTAACAGAGATTCCTGACAACTTTGTTCGTACAGGCACTTCTGCTGATTGTCCTTATGCAGCCATTGAAAATCCTGATAAGCAGATTTATGGGATTCAATTCCACCCAGAGGTTCGTCATTCTGTTTATGGAAATGATATTTTGCGTAACTTTGCGATTAATATCTGCGGAGCAAAAGGCGACTGGTCAATGGATAATTTCATTGATATGCAGATTGCGCAAATCCGTGAAACGGTTGGAGATAAAAAAGTCCTTCTTGGGCTTTCTGGTGGTGTTGACTCATCTGTCGTTGGGGTTCTTCTGCAAAAAGCAATCGGTGACCAGTTGATCTGTATTTTCGTTGATCATGGGCTTCTCCGTAAGGGTGAAGCTGACCAAGTCATGGATATGTTGGGAGGTAAATTCGGTCTCAATATTGTCAAAGCTGATGCTGCAAAACGCTTCCTTGATAAATTAGCAGGTGTATCTGATCCTGAGCAAAAACGCAAAATTATCGGTAATGAATTTGTTTATGTCTTTGATGACGAAGCAAGCAAGCTAACAGATGTCGCATTTCTTGCCCAAGGAACACTTTATACGGATGTCATCGAATCTGGGACAGATACTGCTCAAACCATTAAATCCCACCACAATGTAGGGGGATTACCAGAAGATATGCAGTTCAAATTGATTGAGCCACTCAATACCCTTTACAAAGACGAAGTGCGTGCCTTAGGAACAGAACTTGGTATGCCTGATGAAATCGTGTGGCGTCAGCCATTCCCAGGACCAGGACTGGCTATTCGTGTCATGGGGGAAATCACCGAAGAAAAACTGGAAACGGTACGTGAATCAGATGCCATTCTTCGTGAAGAGATTGCAAAAGCTGGACTTGACCGAGACATCTGGCAATACTTCACAGTGAACACTGGTGTACGTTCTGTTGGGGTTATGGGAGACGGCCGTACCTATGACTATACGATTGCGATTCGTGCTATTACATCTATTGACGGCATGACCGCAGACTTCGCCAAGATTCCATGGGAAGTCCTTCAAAAAATCTCTGTTCGTATCGTCAACGAAGTCGATCACGTTAACCGCATTGTCTATGACATTACCAGCAAACCACCAGCAACTGTTGAGTGGGAATAATTGATACTCGTCAAAAATCAACATCTAACGTCGTTAACTCACCTTGCTTCAACAGTCCAGCGGACTGTTGAAGGTTGGAAATAAGGATTATGAAATAATCTTCAGTTAACCTCCGCTACCCTGCGGTTTTTAGGACACAAGCTACGTTGATAGATGTTGAATTTTATAGAGTATGAGTCACCTTCCCGCTCTTTTTCATATCTGTTTAGTAGATAAAATAGCACCCGTTTTAAGGTGCTATTTTTATTATGGCTGGTGAATAATCGTCTCATCCATGTCTGTAATGACACCATTTTGATAAACACGATAGAGAGAATGATCATTTCCTTGAAGAAGGTTAAACGGCATCGTATCTGTACGATTATAGTTATCTTCAATGATTTGCCATTCTTTTTCACCCAATATCATGGTAGCATATTTGATTGTATCTTGACCACTTTCAAGTGTTACACCTGTATTTTTTCCATGTAGAGCATCTGCAGTACTTAAGCTACTGCTTGTTTCTGTGCTACTCGAAGCTGTGCTTGAACTGGTACTAGAAACCTGACTTGTAGTCCCTGTAGAACTTTCCTTACTAGTTTGGTCCTGACTTTGGGAACAAGCAGTTAATAAAAGTAATGTAGATAATAGAGTTAGACTCATTTTATAGGTTGTTTTCAACTGTAAATCCTCCTAATCTCGGTGAATGGTAAAGCCAGTTGCTTGCTTGGTTGCCATAATCGTCATATCTGAAATCTGAACATGGCGGGGTTGATTAGCAACGAATAGGACACTTTGCGCAATATCTTCTGCTTGTAATGCTTCAATACCTTGGTAAACTGTCGCTGCTCGCTCCCTATCTCCATGGAAGCGAACCTCGCTAAAATCTGTTTCTACAATCCCTGGCTGAATGGTCGTTACCTTGATATTTGTTTCAATCGTATCAATCCGGATACCGTCACTCAAGAACTTGACCGCTGATTTAGTAGCTGCATAAACTGCTGCACCAGCATAAGCATAGATTCCAGCTGTGGAGCCAATATTGATGATATGACCTGTATTTCGTGCGACCATGCTTGGCAAGAGCTGACGAGTAACATAAAGAAGTCCCTTGACATTGGTATCCAGCATGGTCACCATATCAGACACGTTCGATTCATAGAATTTATCAAGTCCTAAAGCTAATCCCGCATTGTTGACTAAAATGTCTATTTGAGGAACCTGAGCAAGAATCTGCTCACAAACAGTCACTACTTCTGCTGCTTGTGTGACATCCATTTGGTAGTAATGGACAGTGACACCATATTTTGCTGTCAAATCTGCCTGAATCTCTTTTAACTTCTCCACTCTTCGTCCTGTAATAATCAGATGATCTCGATTTTCAGCAAATGCATAGGCAATCGCCTTTCCGATACCACTTGTCGCGCCAGTAATCAGTACATATCGTGTCATATCGCACCTCCCTTTTTAGATTCATTATACCACTTTTTTTGAGAAAAATGAATGAAGAGAAGAAAAAAGCAGAAAACCATAAACGGTTTCTACCTTTTTACTCTAAAATAAAGTCATCAAACGAATCAAGTAGACATTGAAGTGTACTTGCCGTGAATAGTAGATATTGCCACCATTCACATAGAGTTTGCCACCGTTTAACAGAGCCATGGGGTGATAATAGGTATAGGTTGCGGCGGTGGTATTCCCAAGACTAGGGGCAACCACTTCTCTTGAATAGGTTGTTGCTAATTCAATCGTATTTTTCCCACCGTTTTTGGCAATGTAATCAATATAAGCTGGTCCATAATTATAGGCTTGAACGGCTGTCCAAACATCGACCTTGGCTTCTTCTGCAAGGGTTAGAGTTTGTGTGAGGTACTCGACACCCTGGCGGATACTTTCCTTGCTATCTGTAATGGTATCTGCATATCCTGAAGCTGATTCGCTTGATTGCATGACATCAGCTTGCTGCCCCTTCGTTTCCGTGTAAATCATTGCTAGCACTAATTCTTCATTAGCCTTGGTATCATTTTCGGCCAAGATTTCCTGCACCATAGGTTGATAGGTCATGACCTGTTTGACAGCTTGGTGTGCTTTGTAGAATTGGTAAGCTAGAAAAACAAGGACGATGAGGGCAATCGTTCTTGTTAGTTTTCTCATGTTATTTGCTCTTAATATCTTCTATATTCTTAATGAGGATAGAATACGTCCCATTATCATTCTGAATAAATTCAACGGACTCAGCATCCTCATAAATAGTGGTTGGAACAATCAGTTCAATCCCATTTGAGAGGGATAATTTCTGATTTTCAAATTTTTTCAATTGTCGACTACTGTCAATTTCCTCAAAGCTCACTCTTTCTGGAATGACATCTTTGAGCTCGTCCACAAATGTCAGGCGGGCAGTTAAGTTATCATCAAAAAGTTGATTGGCCAATTTCTCTGGTGATAGAGCATTGTCTTCTTCCAGATGATTGAAAATAGCTGACTTGATTTTGGATTGGAATTGGAAATCAGCTTGGTTGAAATTCTCTGCAATTTTTTGAGCTGTTTGCTCAACTGCCTTGATTGATTTCTTGGCTGAGATAACTGGATTGTCTTGTAGGACATTATCTGAAAAATAATTTAAGAAGGTCCCATTGTACTTAATCCGTTTTTCAATCAGGTAGTATTTGCGGTTTTGGAGGTTAAGAATCAGAGCCTCATCAGGAGCAGAACCTGCACTGGGCAGATTATTCTGAGTGAGTTTAAGGGGACTATCGCTTTCTACTCCTACATGGACTAAATTTTCCCTAAGTGAGATACGTAAAAAGGCAAAATGTTCCACTCCGTTTTTCTCAAAGCGGACAAAAACCAAGTCGTTGGTTTTGAGATTTTCTGAGACGGAAAATTCTTCTTTCCACAGATTAGCAATCGAGGCAGAACTCGCTAGCAAATCATCTGACAGACAGTCAAGAAAGGGGCTTTCAGCCCCCAATTGACCAGTCTTTGCTTCATCGGAATAGGAACGCTCAATCTTCTTTCGGAGATATTCCTCAATCTTTGGAGTAATCGTTAAGACCTTATCTGCTAGAATTAGTTCAGTATCTTCTGGACTAAACTGGTGAATAACGGCTTCTTTAATATAAATGTCCATGAAGATTAAGCCTCATAAAGCGGAAAGGCATCTGTCAAGGCCCGTACTTCTTGGCGTACTTCTTCAAGAACTGCTTCATTGTCTGCATTTTCCAAGGCTTTAATGGTCAACTCAGCCACCTTGCGCGCTTCGTCAATACCGAATCCACGAGCCGTAATCGCTGCAGAACCAATTCGAATACCACTTGTCTTAAATGGTGACAAGGTTTCAAATGGAATAGAATTTTTATTTAAGGTAATATGGACTTCATCCAAGAGATTTTGGGCTACTTTTCCATTTTCAACGACTTTGGTCACATCAACAAGGAAGAGATGATTATCAGTTCCGCCTGTGATGACTTGGAATTTATCATGTGCTAGGAAAACATCTGCCATAGCCTTGCTATTTGCAATGACATTTTGAGCATACTCCTTAAAGGCTGGATCTAAAACTTCCTTGAAGGCAACTGCTTTGGCAGCAATCACGTGTTCCAGTGGTCCACCTTGAATACCAGGGAAAATCGCTGAATTGATTTTCTTAGCTAATTCTTCATCATTGGTCAAAATCAAGCCACCACGAGGTCCACGGAGGGTTTTGTGAGTCGTTGTTGTCGTGATATGAGCATAAGGGACTGGATTTGGATGTAAACCAGCTGCGACAAGTCCAGCGATATGTGCCATATCAACCATGAGTTTAGCACCAACGCTATCTGCAATTTCACGGAATTTTGCAAAATCAATGATACGAGCATAGGCAGAAGCACCTGCGACAATGAGTTTTGGTTGGACTTCTTTTGCCTGGGCTAAAAGGGCATCATAATCTAACAAGCCTGTTTCCTTATCGACATTGTAGGCGACAAAGTTGTAAGTTTGTCCAGAAAAACTAACGGCTGCTCCATGGGTCAAGTGACCGCCTGCTGCTAAGTCCATTCCCATGACCGTATCGCCTGGCTCAATCAAGGCCATATAGGCTGCACAGTTGGCTTGGCTACCAGAATGAGGCTGGACATTGGCAAATTTTGCCCCAAAGATTTCCTTAGCACGCTCAATCGCAAGACTTTCCACGATATCTACACACTCCGTTCCACCATAATAACGGCGTGCTGGATAGCCTTCTGCGTATTTATTGGTCAAGATGGAGCCTTGTGCTGCCATGACCGCTTTTGAAACAACATTTTCTGAAGCAATCAATTCAATATTTTGCTGCTGACGCTGTTCTTCTGCTGAAATAGCATCCCATAGTTCTTTATCAAATGCCTTGTAATCTTCTTTATCAAAAATCATGTATTTTCTCCTTTAAATGTGAGTTCTGGTAGCTGAGCGAGAAGGTCCTCGCGAGTGATAGCGCCTTGGCGTAAAATCTGGGCTTCCTCCCCTGACAAGTCCAAAATGGTGGAATCTTGTCCTGTTAAGAAACCATCATCTTTTACCCCAATAACCTCTCCATGGAAGTCCTCTATAATCTGATCAAACAAGACACCACTAGTCTTGCCAGAAAGATTCGCGGACGGTCCAATCAGAGGTCCAAATGATGTAATCAAATCAAGTGTCACAGGGTGGCTAGGAATCCGAAAACCAACTGTCTTCATTCCAGAATTAACCCAGTGAGGAACTTGGTCATTTGCCTGTAAAATAATGGTCAAGGGCCCAGGTAAAAAACGATCAACGAGCTTCGGTAAAAATGCTGGTTGGTTTTTAGAAAAGGCTAGAATACCCTCCAAAGAAGCAACATTTAAGTTCATCGCCTTGTCTAACGGACGTTTTTTGAGATCATAGACACGCTGAACAGCTTCTTTATCTAAGGCTCGACCAAACAAGCCATAGACGGTTTCCGTAGGGAGTACGACTGCTCCACCAGCTTCTAAAATTTGTGCAATCTTATCCATGATCCACCACCACCATCCTATCTTGTCCAAATTGGTCTTTGAGAACACGAACGCGTTTTTCTGGAAAAGCCGTTTGGAAAAGGTCTTTTACTTGTTGTCCCTGTTTATACCCAATCTCTAGGTAAATTTTCCCTTTTTCCGTCAGAAATTCTGCTGCTCTTTCTGCAATCTGTCGATAAATAGCAAGCCCGTCTTCTTCTGCAAATAAGGCCATGTGCGGCTCTGAATGAAGCACATTTAAGCCAACTTCTTCCACATCTGCTCGTGCGATATAGGGGGGATTGGAGACGATGATGTCATACTGTCCCTTGACGTCCTGCCAAACATTGGACTGGACAAAGGCAAGTTCAACTTGGTTCTGCTTTGCATTTTCCTGAGCAACAGCAAGAGCATCTAGTGAAATGTCTGAGGCTGTTACCCGCCAGTTCGGCTGCGTCTTAGCAAGACTAATCGCAATAGCACCGCTTCCTGTTCCAATGTCGAGTACCGCAATGTCTGATTCTGCATTTTCAGCCAAAATCAAGTTAACCAATTCCTCCGTCTCAGGACGGGGAATTAACACTCTTGGATCTACTGAAAATTCCAAACCATGAAAATTTGTCTTTCCAATAATGTATTGGGCCGGAACATGCTGGGCTAGCTGCTGAAAAATCAGCTCTAACAGATTCTTATCGTCTTTCGTTACCTCTTTCGTCAGCAATAAAACGAAATCTGTCAGGGTCAGCTGCTTCAATGCACGAAAGGTATAGGCTAGACTTTCTGGCTCTTCTTCCACCTCGTCCAACTTGCTTTCATAATGTGAAAACAATTGCGCGTAATTCATTATTTATTCAACTCTTCTAATTTTTGCGTTTGGTCATAGAGCACCAAGGCATCAATCACCTCGTCCATTTTACCAGATAAAATCGTATCGAGTTTTTGAAGCGTTAAACCAATACGGTGATCCGTCACACGGTTTTGAGGGAAATTGTAGGTACGAATCCGCTCTGAACGATCTCCCGTACCAATGGTTGATTTACGCTCTGCATCTTGCTCATCTTGGGCAATTTGGGCAAAGTGATCGGCCACACGAGCCCGAATGACCTTCATCGCCTTATCACGGTTTTTCTGCTGAGTACGCTCTTCCTGCATTTCGACCTTGATATTGGTTGGCAAATGGACAATCCGCACGGCTGTTGCAACCTTGTTGACGTTCTGTCCACCAGCACCTGAGGCATGGTAAATGTCAATCCGCAAGTCTTTTGGATCGATATCGTACTCGACTTCTTCGATTTCTGGCATAATCAAGACCGTTGCCGTTGAGGTATGGACACGCCCTTGGCTTTCTGTAACCGGTACACGCTGCACACGGTGAGCACCCGATTCGTATTTCAACTTAGAATAAACCGATTGTCCAGATACCATGGCAACAACCTCTTTAATCCCACCAACACCATTATAAGAAGCCTCCATGACTTCAAAGCGCCAGCCTTGGCTTTCTGCAAATTTTTGGTACATGGTCAGCAAATCTCCTGCAAAGAGGGCTGCTTCATCTCCACCAGCTGCTCCACGGATTTCCAAGATGATGTTCTTGTCGTCATTTGGATCTTTTGGCAGGAGCAAAATCTTTAATTTTTCCTCATAGGCTTCCTTATCAGCCTTGGCAGTCTTGAGTTCTTCCTTGGCCATTTCTTCTAGGTCCGCATCTCCTGACGCATCCTTAATCATCTCTTCTGCATCAAGAATATTTTGTAAGACTTTTTTATACTCACGGTAGGCTGTCACCGTATCACGAGTTGCTGCTTCTTCTTTTGATAACTCCATAAAGCGCTTGGTATCGCTGACGACATCTGGGTCACTGAGTAATTCCCCCAATTCTTCATAGCGATCTTCTACCGCCTGTAATTGATCATAAATATTCATCTTTTCTCCTATCTTTCTGGTGCAAAATAGTGTCTGCGACACACAGGGATATAGGTTTCATTGCCCCCAATTTGAATTTGTTCACCCTCATAAACTGGCTCACCATTCACTGTGCGCAAGACCATAGTTGCCTTTTTGGAACAATATTGACAAATGGTCTTAATCTCATCGAGCTTATCAGCTAAAAGGAGCAAGTGTTTAGAACCTTCAAATAAGTCATTGCGAAAATCATTTTTGAGACCAAAGGCCATAACCGGCACATCTAATTCATCAACCACACGTGCAAAATCATACACATGTTGCTTGGTCAAAAACTGAGCCTCATCAATAAGCACACAGTAAGGTTTTAAGGACAAATTTGCAATGTAATCATAGACATTCATCTCCGTTGTAATGGCAACTGCTTCTCGTTGCATTCCGATACGGCTAGCAATCACTCCTACACCCGCCCGTGTGTCCAGCGCTGAAGTCATGATAACAACATCTTTTCCCTGTTCCTCGTAGTTATGCGCCACTTTCAAAATCTCAATGGTCTTTCCGGAGTTCATCGAACCATATTTAAAATAAAATTGAGCCACTTTTTTCTTTCCAATCTATCAAACTCATTCATTCCATTCTACCATAAATTCACCAAATGCGGTACTAGAGAAAATGAAAAAAGCGTTTCCGTTCGGCTATCGCTCTACTAAGAAATATGTTATACTAGTCCTAGTAAAGAAAAAGGAGAATCTTATGCCATTTGTACGAATTGACTTATTTGAAGGACGGACTGAAGAACAAAAAATTGCCCTAGCACGTGAAGTGACAGAAGTCGTCTCTCGTAATACCAATGCTCCAAAAGAAGCCATTCATGTCTTCATCAACGATATGCCAGAAGGCACCTACTACCCTCACGGCGAAATGAAACGAAAAGGGTAACAAGCTAACGAAGTAGCTCCTTGAGAATGTTAATTTCTCAAGGCTTTTTTGTTTGAGGTAGCTTTCTTTCCGCAACTAATACTCTATTCATATCAACAGTAGCATTTTTCAATACGTTATTAGGTATTCAAAGATTAGACAAAAGTGTCCATCCTTGCTTCTTTTCCAGCTGTAACAGTTTGACTTATATCAATGTTCAGGGGAGTGACGATTGATGCCTGAGCTTAGAAATCAAAAAGCGAGGATTGTCTGGTTTCTTATACTCTATAAAACGTTGATAAATCAACATTCTATTAGAAGAGGCTAGCGAACAATTCTTTGCTAGCTCTATTTCCAACCTTTCACAATTAGCTAGTTAACATGCAGAGGGGGATAAGTTGGTTATTTTTGAATTTCAATGAGTATAACTTTACGTTTTACCTATCTATTAATACCCAAAAATACCTTGGAAACTCCAAGGCATTTCTGGGTAGAGCTATTTTATAGCTGCCTGTTTTACAATATAGTTTAAACGACTATTCAAGCAAATACCGCAAACAAAAATTCCAACAACAAGGCCGATCCAATAAGCAAACGGACCTAGTGATGTCCGGCTATCGAGTAAAAAGGCAATCGGAAAGGTCATACTCCAGTAAGAGACAAGCCCGATAATAAAGGGAACCGTCGTATCCTTATAGCCACGTAAAATTCCCTGAATCGGTGCTGTAAAGGCATCTGCCAATTGGAAAAAGAGGGCATAGGTCAGAAATTGAGAAGTCAGCTCAATAAAGGCTACATTATGACCATAAAGAGTTGCCACCATTGGTCTAAAAAAATACAGGAAAGACAAGGTCAGAGAGGCAAAACCGAATGCACTCAAGCGGCCCAACCGACTGTATTTTCTGACATCTTGATAGCGTTTTGCACCAATTTCATAAGAAATCACAATTGGTAGAGCTGAAGAAATACTCAGCGGGAAGGCATAGAGCAAGGTCGCAAAGTTCATAGCAGCTTGGTGTGAGGCAATGACCTGTGAAGAGAATTTAGACATATAGAGTCCAACAACAGCAAAAATCGCTACTTCCGCAAAAATCTGTAGTCCAATTGGCAAGCCGATTCTCAAATCTTCTTTTATAAAGGACCAGTCAAGAGTGCTTATTTTCCAAATTTGATATTCCTTGACCTTGGGATGACGATACATCACCATGAGGACAATCAGTAGAACCGCCCAATAAGAAAGGGCTGTTCCCAATCCTGTACCTGCTCCTCCCAGTTTTGGCAAGCCCCACTTCCCATAAATCAAGAGATAGTTGAAAAAGGAGTTAAAAGGCACAATCAAGAGCATCAAATACATGGATAGCCTTGTTAAGCCAAGAGAATCAAAAAAGGAACGAAAAACGCTAAACAACAAGAGAGGAAAAATCCCAATCAAAATGTAAAAAAGATAGCGCTCTGCAACTTGAAAGACAGCCTTTTCCAGATGAAGCATTCCCAAAATAGGCACAGCTCCTCCAAAGACAAGAAGCAGTAAAATCAGGGCAAGACCAAGGGCTAAATAGATAAATTGGTGTAGCTCTTTACGAATAGATTCCTTAGCACCGCTGCCTAAATGCTGTCCGATAATGGGAACAAGAGCTGAAACAATTCCCGTCGATAAGGCAAAAAAAGGATTCCACAAACTAGTTGCCATCGAAACGCCGGCTAAATCAACCGTACTGTATTGACCAGTCATCATAGTATCGATAAAACTGGCTGAAAAGTTTGCAAATTGATAAATTAAAATAGGCACAAAAATCTGGATAAATAAGCGGATTTTTTCTCGCCAAGTTGCTGTTTGGTACATGAATACTCCTATTTTCTAACATATACTAATACCTCATTTTAAGAAAGAAATGAGTGAATGTCAAACTTAAAGAACACCAAAAGGAAGGTTAAGCTTCTCTGCTAACCTTCCACTTTTTAGCTTACTTTTTAATTTCTTGTCCGTAAAATCAACGAAAAAGCCGAACCCTGTCCCAATTCACTTTGAACTGTAATCTGTCCATTGAGCTGATGGGCTAATTCTTGTGCGATATACAAGCCCAAGCCATAGCCACCTGTACTCATGTTGCGAGAAGATTCTACGCGGTAGAGGAGTTTAAAAATCTGATGCAATTCTTCTTTAGGAATGCCTTGTCCGTGGTCTTTAACGGTGATTTTGAGCTGGTCATCCGTTAAGACAGCATGGATTTGCAAAGGCGATCCGCTTGGAGAATATTTGAGTGCATTGCTGACGAGATTGACCAAAATCCGCAAGAGCTTATCATAATCACTTATGATTTTAGCAGAGGCAGGCTCGACCTGAATATCCACCTCTCGACCTTCTTGGTCTAGCTTTAACTGAAACTCGGATAAGGTATCAATCAGGAGCTTGTCGATGAAAATAGCTTGCAAGGAGCCTTCTTCTCGCTCTAGCGTATTGAGAGTGACATTATTGAGAGATTCGACCAATTTATTGAGGCGGTCGGTCTGCCTACGAATGGTTTTGAGATAATAATCCCGTTCATTTTCTAAAATCAAGCCATCCAGCATTCCCTCAACCGTCGCCTGAATAGAGGTAATCGGTGTTTTAATATCATGAGAGAGCTGGGCAATCATGATATTTTTTTCCTTTTCACTGTTCTCTAACGACTGAAAACTGTCTTCCAGCTTTACAGTCATAGTATTTAAAGTTTGAGCGAATTCTTGAAATTCAAGCGGACTACGAACATCATCAATGGTTTCAAAATGATTTTTAGAAATCCCTTCAATATGATTACTTAATTTTTCCAAGGATGTAAAGACCCGCCTCATCAGCATTAGGCTGACAAAAGCTCCCACAAGACTAGCAACAAGCGTTGTCAAGAGAATAAAAATTTCTCCTTTTTCAGGAATTAGCATCCGATTAACCGCCCAAATGAGGGACAAGAGGATAATCAAGGTAGAGGTCAAGTATCCGATAAGAATAAAATATTTTAACTTCATTTACACCTCCAACTTATAGCCCAGTCCCCAAACCGTCTTAATGGTAGGAGTTTCAGGCGTCGCATATTTTGATAGAGCATTCCGAAGACCATGGATGTGGACATTGAGCGTGTTGGTATCATCGATGTATTCTTCCTGCCAGACCCGGTCATACAGTTCTGTTTTTGAAAAGACACGTTGCGGATTACTCAACAAAATCCAGAGCAAGTCAAATTCCTTATTGGTCAAGTTTAATTCCTTATTTTGAATAAAAGCCTGGCGTGTGATATGGTTAATTTTTAAATCGCCCACTTGGACATGTTCTTCCTGTTGTTGATTTCGATGAATACGACGCAGGATATTATTGACCCGCAAGACCAACTCTCTTGGACTAAAAGGCTTGCTGATAAAATCATCAGCTCCTAGGCTGAGCGAGTAAATCTTATCCATATCGGAGGTTTTGGCAGTGATGAACAAAAATGGCTGATCAGGCGTGATTGCTTGTACTTCGCTGATCAAGTCATAGCCGTCCATGATAGGCATCATGATGTCTGTGATAATCAAGGCAATGACTTCTTTTTTATACAGCTCCAGCGCCTCTGCTCCATTGTGGGCAATATGCACTGTATAACCTTCCTGAGCCAAATAGCGGCGATTGATTTCAGTAATTTCAATCTCGTCATCGACTAATAAGATTGTTTTATTCATCACAATTCCTCCTTCATACAAAATAGTGTTATACTTCTTGCAAGTATAACACTATTGTAGCAATTCTTTCAAGTCATATCCTTAGGAAATTGACTTGATTAGAATTTAGCTGATGCTACGGTTTATTTTTTTGATTTTTTACGTAAGCCATAGCCTGCTGCTGTAGCCAAAGCCATTCCAACAAGAGCGAGTGTTGCAGAACTTTCTGAACCGGTACGTGGCAATTCTTTCTTCATCATCTTGTCATCCATCATCGCCGCTGGTTTTTCTTGTTTCATGTCAGCTGCAGGATGTACTTCTGTTGAAGTATTCTTCATCATATCTTGCATGGATTCTTGAGATGATTGGATTGCAGGAGCGTGAGCAACTGATTGTTGCGTAACCGGTGCCTTAAGAACTGGCTGTTGTACAACTGGAGCTTGAGTAGTTGGATGAGATACTATAGGTTTCGTAACGACTGGCGCTTGACCACTTGGTTTCATTGGATGAGCGCCTGGCATTTGTTGAGATGGTTTTGCAGTACCACTACCTTGCTCTGCAGATGTCATCGTCATTAGGCTAGGTACTTCTACATACACTTGACGTTCTGCAATGACATTCATCAAATCAGCTTTACCATCTTTATTTCCGTAGACTTTAACAGTTGCTTTAAAGACATGTGAGCCACTCTTCAAGACATCAAGCAAGTCTTTACCAGTCTTACCGGCTGCTTCTCCATCAAGGGCTACTTGGTAGAAATATTGACCTTTTGTCAAACTTTCAAGGGCTAGTAAAGCTGGATTCATCGCTGAACCATTGTCAGACCAAGGTGCTTTGTCAGATGCTTTGAGAAGCAAGCGAGTAAGCATGCCATCTCCACCAAAAGCTTCAAATGGGATGACACCATTAACACCTGCAAGGAATGGGCCTGAGCCATCGACATTAGCATTCTTGAGGTAATCCGCTAGCACTTCTGTTTTCGCCTTAAGATTCAAATCAATAGCATCTTTCACATCTGTTGCGGCAGTCAAACCGTTAACATTGAGTTTCACTTGACGTTCTGCTACAACATTGCTTTCATCCGCTTTGCCGTCTTTGTTTCCGAAGACTTTAACGGTTGCGGTGTAAGTTTGAGTACCAGCGTCTTTCAATGCGTTGATCAATTTTTCTCCGGTCTCACCAGAAGCAGGTCCATCAAGATCAACTCGGTAGAAGTATTGTCCTTTTGTAAGTTTATCAAGCGGCAAGATAGGAGCGTTCATCGCTGAACCGTTGTCAGACCAAGGTGCCTTGTCAGAGGCTTTAAGAAGCAAGCGTGTAAGCATGCCGTCTCCACCGAAAGCTTCAAATGGGATTGTGCCATTGACACCTGCAAGGAATGGACCTGAGCCGTCAGCGTTTGCTTTTTCAAGGTAAGCCGCAGGTAGAGTGGTTTCTGCTTTAATGTTTTCATCAACCGCTTTCTTCACATCTGTTGCGGCAGTCAAACCGTTAACATTGAGTTTCACTTGACGTTCTGCTACAACATTGCTTTCATCCGCTTTGCCGTCTTTGTTTCCGAAGACCTTAACAGTTGCGGTGTAAGTTTGAGTACCAGCATCTTTCAATGCACTAATCAATTCTTGGCCTGTCTTACCAGCTGCTGCTCCGTCAAGAGCTACTTGGTAGAAGTATTGTCCTTTTGCAAGTTTATCAAGAGGCAAGATAGGAGCGTTCATCGCTGAACCGTTGTCAGACCAAGGTGCCTTGTCAGAGGCTTTAAGAAGCAAGCGTGTAAGCATACCGTCTCCACCGAAAGCTTCAAATGGGATTGTGCCATTGACACCTGCAAGGAATGGACCTGAGCCGTCAGCGTTTGCTTTTTCAAGGTAAGCCGCAGGTAGAGTGGTTTCTGCTTTAATGTTTTCATCAACCGCTTTCTTCACATCTGTTGCGGCAGTCAAACCGTTAACATTGAGTTTCACTTGACGTTCTGCTACAACATTGCTTTCATCCGCTTTGCCGTCTTTGTTTCCGAAGACCTTAACAGTTGCGGTGTAAGTTTGAGTACCAGCATCTTTCAATGCACTAATCAATTCTTGGCCTGTCTTACCAGCTGCTGCTCCGTCAAGAGCTACTTGGTAGAAGTATTGTCCTTTTGCAAGTTTATCAAGAGGCAAGATAGGAGCGTTCATCGCTGAACCGTTGTCAGACCAAGGTGCCTTGTCAGAGGCTTTAAGAAGCAAGCGTGTAAGCATGCCGTCTCCACCGAAGGCTTCAAATGGGATTGTGCCATTGACACCTGCAAGGAATGGGCCTGAGCCATCAGCGTTTGCTTTTTCAAGGTAAGCCGCAGGTAGAGTGGTTTCTGCTTTAATGTTTTCATCAACCGCTTTCTTCACATCTGTTGCGGCAGTCAAACCGTTAACATTGAGTTTCACTTGACGTTCTGCTACAACATTGCTTTCATCCGCTTTGCCGTCTTTGTTTCCGAAGACTTTAACGGTTGCGGTGTAAGTTTGAGTACCAGCGTCTTTCAATGCGTTGATCAATTTTTCTCCGGTCTCACCAGAAGCAGGTCCATCAAGATCAACTCGGTAGAAGTATTGTCCTTTTGTAAGTTTATCAAGCGGCAAGATAGGAGCGTTCATCGCTGAACCGTTGTCAGACCAAGGTGCCTTGTCAGAGGCTTTAAGAAGCAAGCGTGTAAGCATGCCGTCTCCACCGAAGGCTTCAAATGGGATTGTGCCATTGACACCTGCAAGGAATGGGCCTGAGCCATCAGCGTTTGCTTTTTCAAGGTAAGCTGCAGGTAGAGTGGTTTCTGCTTTAATATTTTCTTCAACAGCTTTCTTCACATCTGTTGCGGCAGTCAAACCATTGATTTTTAAGCTAACTGCACGTTCTGCTACAACATTGCTTTCGTCTGCCTTACCGTCTTTGTTTCCGAAGACTTTAACGGTTGCGGTGTAAGTTTGAGTACCAGCGTCTTTCAATGCGTTGATCAATTTTTCTCCGGTCTCACCAGAAGCAGGTCCATCAAGATCAACTCGGTAGAAGTATTGTCCTTTTGTAAGTTTATCAAGCGGCAAGATAGGAGCGTTCATCGCTGAACCGTTGTCAGACCAAGGTGCCTTGTCAGAGGCTTTAAGAAGCAAGCGTGTAAGCATGCCGTCTCCACCGAAGGCTTCAAATGGGATTGTGCCATTGACACCTGCAAGGAATGG
Source organism: Streptococcus marmotae (assembly GCF_001623565.1). Lineage (NCBI taxonomy): Bacteria > Bacillati > Bacillota > Bacilli > Lactobacillales > Streptococcaceae > Streptococcus > Streptococcus marmotae. Next base: position 1,983,615 of record NZ_CP015196.1, read on the forward strand.
GCCTGAGCCATCAGCGTTTGCTTTTTCAAGGTAAGCCGCAGGTAGAGTGGTTTCTGCTTTGATGTTTTCTTCAACAGCTTTCTTCACATCTGTTGCGGCAGTCAAACCGTTAACATTGAGTTTCACTTGACGTTCTGCTACAACATTGCTTTCATCTGCCTTGCCGTCTTTGTTTCCGAAGACTTTAACGGTTGCGGTGTAAGTTTGAGTACCAGCGTCTTTCAATGCGTTGATCAATTTTTCTCCGGTCTCACCAGAAGCAGGTCCATCAAGATCAACTCGGTAGAAGTATTGTCCTTTTGTAAGTTTATCAAGCGGCAAGATAGGAGCGTTCATCGCTGAACCGTTGTCAGACCAAGGTGCCTTGTCAGAGGCTTTAAGAAGCAAGCGTGTAAGCATGCCGTCTCCACCGAAGGCTTCAAATGGGATTGTGCCATTGACACCTGCAAGGAATGGGCCTGAGCCATCAGCGTTTGCTTTTTCAAGGTAAGCTGCAGGTAGAGTGGTTTCTGCTTTAATATTTTCTTCAACAGCTTTCTTCACATCTGTTGCGGCAGTCAAACCGTTAACATTGAGTTTCACTTGACGTTCTGCTACAACATTGCTTTCATCTGCCTTGCCGTCTTTGTTTCCGAAGACTTTAACGGTTGCGGTGTAAGTTTGAGTACCAGCGTCTTTCAATGCGTTGATCAATTTTTCTCCGGTCTCACCAGAAGCAGGTCCATCAAGATCAACTCGGTAGAAGTATTGTCCTTTTGTAAGTTTATCAAGCGGCAAGATAGGAGCGTTCATCGCTGAACCGTTGTCAGACCAAGGTGCCTTGTCAGAGGCTTTAAGAAGCAAGCGTGTAAGCATGCCGTCTCCACCGAAGGCTTCAAATGGGATTGTGCCATTGACACCTGCAAGGAATGGGCCTGAGCCATCAGCGTTTGCTTTTTCAAGGTAAGCTGCAGGTAGAGTGGTTTCTGCTTTAATATTTTCTTCAACAGCTTTCTTCACATCTGTTGCGGCAGTCAAACCATTGATTTTTAAGCTAACTGCACGTTCTGCTACAACATTGCTTTCGTCTGCCTTACCGTCTTTTTTTCCGAAGACCTTAACGGTTGCAGTGTAAGTTTGAGTACCAGCGTCTTTCAAGGCGGTAATCAATTCTTGACCTGTCTTACCAGCTGCTGCCCCGTCAAGAGCTACTTGGTAGAAGTAAGTTTCTGGTGGCAAACTTTCAACAGGCGAGATAGCTTGATTGTTTGCTGTACCGTTGTCAGACCAAGGAGCATTTTTAGCTTCTTTTAAAAGCGTACGAGTCAACATACCGTCTCCACCAAAAGCTTCAAATGCAATAGTACTATTAACACCTGCAAGGAAAGGCCCTGAACCATCAGCGTTTGCTTTTTCAAGGTAAGCCGCAGGTAATTCTGTTTCAGCGTTAATCGTATCGTTGATTTCTTCCTTAACGATTTCAGGAGTTACATCCGTAGCAGGACGACCTCTAAAAGTTGTTCCTTCAGGGATTTTTTCTCCTTCAGTAGGTTTTGTTCCAACCTCCTCGTCTTTCGGTGGTTGTAGATCATCATTTATTTTTTGAGCTTCTTCACCTGCTTGTGTCATATCTGAGGTTGAAGAGGCCTCTCCAGCTGATGAGGTCATTGTAGTTGAAGGATCTGTATTTTCTTCTGCAAGGACCGTGGTTGGTTGTCCAACTGCTATGAAAAATCCGCTAGCAATTAAGACAGAAGCAACTCCTGCTTTAAACTTACGAATTGAAAATACTGTATATCGTTCTCTATTTGCCATTACTGGCCTCCTTTATCTTTGATATAGGAATTATAGCAGAACTTTATTAAGTATATGTAAGCGAATTCTTAATTATTTCTTAAGTGTTCCTTATTTATCACTTATCTGTTTTTTAAGAGATTGTGCAAATAGTCATCAATTGACGTCAGAACCTCTGGTATTTCCTGTCTATTAAAGATATGACCGGCTCCTTCCACTACTTGTAAGTGGGAATCAGGAATGCTTTCGACTGCTCTCTCAGCATAAGGGAAAGGAACAACATCATCTTGATTTCCTTGGATAATCAACGCTCTTGCTTGAATTTTTGACATTTGTTGGTAAATATCATAATCCAAAAGCTGTTCAAAATAGACTTTACCAAGATTCGTCCCTCTATGATTGTAAATGTCTGGAATGCTAGCTGTATCTTCAAACAATTCCCGTGCATCATCAAACAATACAAAAGCAGCATTTAAGGTCACAAGCCCCTTAATCTGCGGATTTTCACTCGCCACAAGGGTTGACACGACCCCTCCCTGACTATAACCCATAAGAATCAATGCATTAGCATCTACATAGTTCGCACCACTCCAATAGTTCAACACCGTCTGCAAATCAGCTTGCTCGGTAAAGACAGACATATCCAGCATACTGCCTCCACTTCTACTTTGAGTGCTGCCACCGACAAAGTCAAAAGCGTAGACCAAGTAACCCTTATGAGCAAGCTCTTCAGCGTAGGAAGCGACAAATTCCATGGTATTGTTAAAGCCATGTGAAAAAATAATCATAGGCAACCGCTTGTCTTGATACCCTACTGGCGCAAACAGACGACCGTAAATCTGATTCTTATCCCGTGGAATGAGCACTTCTTCTTGTACAATTTCCTGGCTTGGTGTTACCTTATCCTTTTTTGTAACTTCTTCTAGCGAGCTAGTTTGCATAGTTTCCTTTGTAGTCGATGAAGGACTAGAAGAGCTAGTATCAGGTATAGATTGCTTGCTACATGCACTCAGTAGCAAGCCCATAGCAAGTATGACAAATTTTCGTTTCATCTTTCCTCCTTTTCAAAAAAGAATCTGCTGAACACTCTATCCAGTAGATTCTTATCTTATCTAGTAATTAGTGGGCATCGCCATTCCAAATCGAATTTTTCACGATGACATAATCCACATGTTTCAAGCTCGAAATATCTTTGCCACCTGCGTAAGAAATGGAGCTTTGCAAATCTTGTTCCATTTCAATTAAGGTATCTTTCAAATGTCCCTTAGCTGGCAACAAAATTTTCTTACCTTCTACGTTCTTATAAGCTCCTTTTTGGTATTCAGACGCAGAGCCGTAGTATTCCTTGAATTGTTCGCCATCTACTTCAATCGTTTTTCCTGGGCTTTCAATGTGACCAGCAAAAAGTGAGCCAATCATGACCATGCTTGCCCCAAAACGAATGGATTTGGCAATATCACCATGGGTACGAATACCCCCATCTGCAATAATCGGTTTGCGCGCAGCTTTGGCACACCAGCGTAGGGCTGCTAATTGCCATCCACCCGTACCGAAGCCAGTCTTGACCTTAGTGATACATACTTTCCCTGGGCCAATTCCAACCTTGGTCGCATCTGCTCCTGCATTTTCCAATTCACGAACTGCCTCAGGTGTTCCAACATTTCCTGCAATGACAAAAGTATCAGGTAATTCTTTTTTGATATGTTGAATCATTTGAATGACGCTGTCGGCATGACCATGAGCAATATCAATGGTAATATATTCTGGTGCATCGTCTTTCAACTGGGTCACAAACTCATACTCGTATTCTTTCACCCCAACTGAGATAGAAGCAATCAAGCCTTGTTCATGCATACGCTTGATAAATGGAATTCGTCCAGCTTCATCAAAACGGTGCATGATATAAAAATAACCATCTTTTGCGAGTTGCTCTGCTACATTTTCATCAATAATGGTCTGCATGTTTGCAGGTACAACCGGTAGTTTAAAGGTATGGTTGCCCAAAGTCACCTGAGTATCCGCCTCTGCACGGCTCTTAATGATACATTTATTTGGAATCAATTGAATGTCTTCATAGTCAAAAATAGGGAATTCGTTAAGCATCTCAGCTCTCCTTTAAGATAATAACCTACCTATGCCTTTTGGCATCGCTACGCCTTTCCTGACGCTTCCTTAACTTATTATACAGGAATGTTTGGTTTTTGTCAATTTCAAAACCATATCACTTTTTAATATTCGTTTTTTATGAATATTTTAGTTTTTAAATATAAATATAGTTCGTTTTTTATTTAAATAATCTTTGAAATGTTCTCTTTTCGCTGATTTATTAAAGAGTTCGGAGATAGGCAGACTTCCAAGATAATAGGCTCCTCTCCGCAAAAAATCGCAATCTAGCGACTGCGATGAGAGAAAATTATATCTTTGATGTTTCTCAATCAAATTCATATAACTGAGGGTAGTTGGCACATTCTGGATTTTTAGGATGACACACCTCACGACCGAAGTAAATCATCGCCTGATGAGCTTTGAGCCACAATTCTGGCGGCAATACTTCCATGACACGCTTTTCTGTTTCAAGCGGTGTGGCCGATTTCTTAACAATATCATGGTGCTTACAAATCCGACCAACATGGGTATCAACTGCAAAAGCGGGAATGCCAAAGCCGACACTCATCACAACATTAGCAGTTTTCCGTCCCACTCCTGATAAGGCTTCTAATTCTTCTCTAGTCTGCGGTACCACACCATTATGTTGGTCTAGCAATTGCTGAGCGCATTCCTTTAGAAACTTTGCCTTATTGCGATAAAGCCCCAGCCGTGAAATATAGCTAGCAATTTCAGATTCGCTAGCAGCCGCCATTTTTTCAGGGGTGGGGAGTGCCACAAAGAGGGCTGGGGTCACCTTATTAACTGCCGCATCCGTTGTCTGAGCCGATAGCATGACCGCCACCAACAGTTCAAAATGATTACGAAAATCCAGACTAGGCTTGGCATCAGGATATAGGGCAATGATTTCTTCAATCACTTTTCTAGCACGCTTTTTTGATAAAACCATAGAATTCGATTCTCTTTCTATTCTTTTCTCCAGTATATCATAAGACCAAAGAAAAAAACTAGTTTTTAAACTAGTTCTAGTTTGAAGATAGAGTCCTTGTATGCAAGTGATGTCGGACGTCAGCGACTTTCGATGGAATTTCATGACGAATCTTTTAAATTAAGGTTTCAAAGCTCCCCAGTGCCCAAAATGCCTAAAAATTAGCATTCCAGACACTTTCATCACAGCGGAAGTATCATTTACTTATTTGCGAACACTCATAAATAAGAGGAATTTGTTAATTTGCAAAGTTTTCTGATAAATCCACTTGAACAAATAAGTTTGTCTGCGGCCTGCAACTAATTCAGTACGAACAAAGCCATCATGAACAGGTTGAAAAACGAGTGAACTTCTCCTATCTGCTTTTCTACTACACTTTCCCATCTATTTCATCTCTGCTTGAATATGAGATAGAAGCAGCATTCTATCCAAACGCTTTACTTTTAAGGGATTATTCTATTTAAAGGTAGCTATATCAATTATTTCATCAACACGGTCACAGACTGCAGGGTCATGAGTCGCAAAAATGAGCACCGTCTCCTGCGATAATAAACTAAATAATAAGGACAGAATCTCTTCACCTGTTTGACTGTCTAGGGCACCTGTTGGCTCATCGGCTAAAATGATTCGGGCTTTTTTTAATAACAAACGTGCAATCGAAACTCGTTGGGCTTGCCCACCTGAGAGCTCATAAATTTTCCGAAATAAAACATCTTTATGAAGACCCACTCTATCTAAAGCTACCTCTATTTCTTTTTTATTTGCTAGCATTTTTAGGTTTTGATAAACAGTTTCCTCTTCTATCAGTGCATAATTTTGAAAAACATAGCCGATTTGCTTGAAATATTCTTTTTCTTTCATCTTCCAAATATCCTGGCCGTCCAAAAAAATATATCCGTCATCTGGCTTTTCAAGCCGTGCAAGGGCATTTAAAAATGTACTTTTCCCTTCACCAGACGCTCCTACAATCGCATATGCATGATTAGCTTGAAACTCCATCGATAAATGGTTATAAATCAGTTTATCACCGTATTTTTTTACTAGATTTCTAACTTCTATCATATAATTTCAAAATCTCCTTTGATAATTTGAATTCGTTTTTTCATAATGGATCGATAAGATAACAAGATAATCACGAGAGCTACTACGCCATAAATGGCACTCAGCCCTAGCGCAAGAGGAGTCAGATTGGTCACAATACGGACTGCAACCATCGATAATGTGAGGCACAGTAGCAAAGGTACGAAACAGCGAATCATTAGAAAAACAGGATGAACTGCTAGCATGTTATAAATAGCTACCTTTTTAGCTTGTCGCTTCATGATAATCACTACATACTCATAGATAATAAAGCATTGTGCAAGAAATAAAATGACCAGCGCTACTAAACTTCCTGTTAACTGGCTAACAATTTTATTTCGCTCGAGTAGTAGTTTTTCAGATACATTTGTCATACTCGAAAAATCCGTAATTTCTGACTGCTCTACTACATTTTGAATTTTTTCCTGCTTAAAGAGAGCATCACTTGCTATAGCAGAGAATCTGTGCAATAGGCTAGTATCATTAAATCGGTCAAAGTGCAATTCTACCAAAATAGCATCCGACTTTTCTTGTTGAGCAAATAATTCTTTCTCCGTCCCCTTATCGTTAAATAAAAAGTTTGTTTGGCGATCTGGAACTTCTTGAATGGCAAAATCCTTTGCTTTTATATCACTATATTGGAACCATTCAAAATCAATTAATGCCAAGATACTCTCTAGTTGCCCCATAAAGGCATGAGGTACATATATTATCCCTACCGCATTTTTATGATGATCGGCATACTGATTTTGAGGATACAATTTCTTATTTTTTAAAATGACATTCTCATTCACATAGCGAATCGCACTGGCTACTTCTTCGTTGATACCGAGACGAACCAATTCTTCTTTTACCATTTGAGGCACATATTGTAGTCGTTCGCCTGCAAAAAGAGAGGGTTTTGAATAGAGCATATCCTCGGTTTTAAACGATTGAATAAACCGTTTAAATTGTTCGGAATTTTCTTGTAAAAACGTACTATCAATTTGATTATTTTCATCGATATGAGAGCTTGCCGAATCAAACCATGTAATTGACGCAAAATCCTTTGCACTATCCCACTTTCCCAACACCTCAATATCACGAGCAGACTGCGAGAGGGTTCCAAAACTGTGATGCAGTGTCGTCGCAAAGATGAAGCTTGAAGCTCCAATCCCAACTAACCAGACAGTAACGATAAAGGCTGTCGCTGGTTTATTTTTCAAAATAGCATGTGGTCGCATCAGCCGGATATTCCAGCTAAACAGTAAGTGAATTATTGTTGTAATGACAAGGAGGATAGCTGTATTGATCCCCATCAATAAAACAAAACTTTTGACAAAAACATTGCTGATACTACCTTGATAAAGAGAAAAAGCAACTACTGCAACTGCCAAGCTCAGCAATACGAATGAACCATCTAGCAGGAAATCGTTCGTACTTAATTTGTCAAAAAGTCCCAAACTTCGATAGATCATGGCCTTTTTCGCATACATTAACTTTACTGCTAATAAAATCAAGGCAAACACGAAAAAGAGTGTCCAAACAGCCAATGATCGTAGATTGGTAAACAAGAAGTAAACAGGAGTCAAATACCAGGGTAAGTCACCTGCTTGGTATATCAGACCAAACTGTTCCAGCTCTTTTCCAAAACTCTCTGGCACTGCTTTACTAACATAGTACATGCCCGATACATCATTCTTCATTAAAATAGATAAGTCTGTAACATAAATAGGGTCTTCTCCTATTGCTCCGAATAGAAATGTTTTTTCCTGTCCGCTAGTATCTAAAAATGGACGATAAATTTTAATCTTCTCATTCTTAGCTAAATCCTCAATTTTGGCAAAAACCTGCTGTTTGTCCAAGTCATTGGTGCTATTTCTTAGCGAAAAGGCTGCCTGAGCTGGATACTTGATATCATTTCCAAATTCCTTGACAGCCCCGATCGAAAGAAAGGATAGCAAACAAGTAAATAAGAAAATGACAGATACACGCCACTTCATATATACCTCCTAAAAGAAACGAGGCTGGATAACCTTCGCAGCCTCAATTCTCGTCATATATGTGATTTTTAGTTGGGATAGAATCCTGTCCATTTCTATCCTCAAGTTCACGCTACTTTTGTAGTTATCTTCATTAAAAGTTATACCAACCATAAAATGCTTTAGCTTGAACCCAAGTCCACTCCTTTACTGCACCAGCATATGCCCAGCCATAGTTCGCTTCAGCCCTACTCTTGATATTTCCCCAAAAGTCTGTCACAGTCGCTCTACTGCCAAGTCGTGTATGGGCAGGAGCTTCTAGGTAGTAATTAGAATAGGCCCAATTTGTAGAGGTTACACCATACTCCCAAGTATCCTTATAGGTAGGATGAGGATACTCTGTAATGGCAGAAGCTTTTTCAGAACCAACTAAAAGTAAAGTGGAAAATAGTCCTACAGTAACTAAAAATTTGATATATGATTTCATAATTTACATATAATAAATACCTAAATTACCCAACTAGTATAGTAACTTACAGTAACGTTATTCTATCATAAAACTATTGATAGACACCAAAATGTTACGTTTTCCTACCTTAAAAAATTTCCCATAAAAATGGAAAAAATAATACAAATACTGAAAATAATAGCATATATCTTTTCATAAAATCGACCTCCAACTTTTATTTTATTTTTTAATATGATATACTATAAAAACTATATTTTCAAAAAATGTCAAGTTTTTCTACTTTATAGCAGGAGGTGGTCGTATGAGATGGGACATTGGGAAAGTATATAAGGAAATTCGGAAAAGCAAGGGACTTTCCCAAAAAGCTGTTGTTGGCAATGATATCAGCAGACAAAGTCTGATTAGCTTTGAAAAAGGGGAGAGCACACCCCGTTATGAAACTATGGAATATTTACTCAGGCAAATTGATATGAGTTTCGCTGAATTTGAGTACATTTGTAACCAATATCAACCGAGCTTGAGGCAAGAAATTTACATCGATTTTATCAATTTGCTACACTCTTCTAAACAAGACGCATTTCAAGATGTTTTACAAAAATGTGAAATATACTTGAAGGCTAATCATGATATTCCAATCCAGCGTTTAGCCGATATGCTTCAAGTTGTTTATTATGTCAAACAAAATGGAATCAATTCTTTTTCTACTGATATAAGCATAATCTCTGAAAAACTATGGAAAGACTTAGAAAAACAAGATACGTGGTACAGAAATGACTTAAGGATTTTAAATGCTATCCTCTACCATTTCCCGTTGGAAACTGTTCATTTAATGACGGACAAAATTTTAGAGACCTTAGAAAAGTATAAAGATTATGAGAATATTCATAACCTAAAACTAGTCCTACTTGGAAATTTATCTACCATTTACCTCTACCACTCTCAAATGGACGAATGCAGTCGGATTTTGCGCATTATTCTTCCTTTAGCAAAACAGCAAAAGCGATATGATAAGGTTGCCTTTACTCATATTCGACTTGGAATTTGTCTACAAGATGATGAGGGGATCAAAAAAGGCCTCACTTTATTAGAGGCAATTGAAGAAAATGAACTTCTCGCATTAGCCAAAGAAGAAATAGAAAAATTTGCACAGACTAGTCCAGATAAAAAGAACATATGAAATCGCCCATTGGCTAGCTTCATATGTTCTTTTTTTATTTCCGGTACATTTTAAACTGGAGATAGAGATCATTGTAGTCACCTAGGAGTTTGCGACCGAGGTTATCGTAGACTTCTAGGTTTTTCAAGGTTTCTTCTGAAGGGTAAAATGCTTTATCGTTTTTGACTTCGTCTGGCAACATTTCCTTGGCCTTAGTATTTGGTGTTGCGTAACCGATATACAAGGCATTTTGATAGGCATTTTCTGGACGGAGCATAAAGTTGATAAAGGCATAGGCACCTTCAATATTTTTTGCAGTTTTTGGAATGACCATATTATCAAACCAAAGATTTGAACCTTTTGACGGTACGACATAATGCAAGTTTTCGTTACCATCTAGCATTTCCCTAGCTTCCCCTGAGAAACTCACAGCAATAGCAGCTGCATCTTGGATCATGTAACCTTTGATTTCATCAGAAACAATCGCTTTGATATTAGGAGTCAATTCGTACAAGTAATCCGCTGCTTTTTCCAGCTCGTCTTTGTTACGAGAATTGAGACTGTAGCCAAGGGTCTGAAGACCAATGCCCATTCCCTCACGAGCACCATCTACCAACATGATATTGTCACGGTATTCTTCTGACCACAAATCTTCCCATTCCTTGGGAGGATTGTTAACCATGGTTTCATTATAGACGATTCCCAAAGTTCCCCAGAAGTAAGGAATGGAGTAATCATTGTTTTTATCAAAGCTCAAGCCTAGAAACTTCGGATCGATATTTTCAAGCCCCTTGATTTTTTTCTTGTCGAGCTTGACCAGCAGATGTTCATCCATCATCTTAGAAATCATGTACTCAGACGGAATGGTCAAGTCATAGGTTGTTCCACCTTGGTGAATCTTGGTATACATGGCTTCGTTCGAATCAAAGGTCTGGTAATCGACTTTTATGCCTGTTTCTTCTGTAAACTTGTCTAAAAGTTCAGGATCGATATAGTCTCCCCAGTTGTAAATGACTAATTTTTCTGTCGTTCCCTCATTAGATTGACTTTCTAATTGATGACTAATACCAAAGAGAGCAAGAATAATCACGATAATACCGATTAAAAAAGAATACAATCGTTTCATTAGCTAGCCTCCTTTTCACGTGAAATGAAATAATAGCCCACTACCAATAAGATACTAAACAAAAAGACTAGGGTTGATAGGGCATTGATTTCAAGGGAAATGCCCTGACGAGCACGTGAGTAAATCTCAACAGAAAGGTTGGAATAGCCATTTCCTGTTACAAAGAACGTCACGGCAAAATCATCTAATGAATAGGTAAAGGCCATAAAGTAACCGGCGATAATGGCTGGTGTCAAATAGGGCAACATGATTTCCTTGAGCATTTGGAATTGACTAGCCCCCAAATCATAGGCTGCAAGCACCATATCATCATTCATTTCCTTGAGTCGTGGTAAAACCATCAGAACAACGATTGGAATCGAAAAAGCCACATGACTCAAAAGAACAGAGACAAATCCAAGTTGGAAGCCAATCACGGTAAAGAGAATCAGGAAGCTCGCCCCAATCATCACATCTGGTGCTACCATCAGGATATTATTGAGGGACAATAAAGTGTTCTGCCATTTTTGCTTGCTTTGATAGATATAAATGGCTCCAAAGGTTCCGATAACTGTTGCAATCAAGGAACTAAGAAAGGCCAATAGGAAGGTTTGAGCTAAAATCAGCATCAAACGACTATCACCCAACATAGAGGCAAAATATTCCGTAGTGAAACCTGTAAATCCATTCATATCACCGCCTTCATTAAAAGCATAGGCAATCAGATAAAAAATCGGAAGATACAAAACAAGGAAGGTAATGGTGAGGTAAACTTTTCCAAATTTTTTCATCATTTCTTCCTCTCTTTCGTTAGCCACATGGTCAGAAGCATGGCCAAAATTAAGACCACACCTACGGTCGAACCCATTCCCTGATTTTGAGTTGTTAGGAAATGTTGTTCAATCGCTGTTCCAAGTGTAATGACACGATTTCCACCAATCAAACGGGTCAGCATGAACAAACTCAAACTTGGAATAAAGACAGCTTGAACCCCACTTCTGACCCCATTCATAGAGAGAGGAAAAATAACTTTTGTAAAGGTTTGCCAAGAACTAGCACCCAAATCACGACTGGCATAGATGAGATTTTGATCCAAATCATCCAAAGCATTGAAAATCGGTAAAATCATAAAAGGAATTTCAATGTAGCTTGCAACCGTGATAAAAGAAAAGTCCGTAAAGAGAATCTGCTGCGTTCCCAAGCCTAGAAAACTCAAAAATTGATTGATTGACCCGTGTTGGCCAAAAATTCCAATAAAAGCATAAGCTTTCAAGAGCAAATTCACCCAAGTCGGTAAAATAATCAACATCAACCAGAGCTGCTTGTGTTTTAACTGAGTGAGAAAAAAAGCAGTTGGATAGCTAATCACTAAGGTCACGAAGGTAATAATCCCTGCATAGAGAATCGAGTTCATACTCATCCGCAAATAGGTCATGTTGGGCGAGTTGAAATAGGTCTGGTAATTCGCCAAGGTAAAATGCCCATCGATCCCCAAAAATGATTTGTAAATAATCATGGCAACAGGCGCCAAGACAAACAAGGCAATCCAAAGGGCATAAGGAAGAACGAATAAGCTAGAGGTTTTCTTCATTTCGTTCCTCCTCAATCGCATTGATCAAGCCATCTTCGACTTCTTCAACTTCCACGTATTCTTCAATACGGGCATCAAACTCTTCTTCGGTTTCATTGAGGCGCATGATATGAATATCTTCTGGTTCAAAGTCTAGTCCAATCACCTCGCCTTCAATCGCCTTACGGGTCGAATGAATCATCCACTCATTGCCCAAATCATCATAGGCGATAATTTCATAGTGAACCCCACGAAAGAGTTGGGTATCCACCTTAACCTTTAATTTTCCTTCTTCTGGCAAGGTAATTTGCAAGTCTTCTGGACGAATGACCACCTGAACCTGCTCATTTGGCTTCATCCCTCCGTCCACTGCTTCAAACCGCTTACCGTTAAATTCGACCAAGTAGTCTTCAATCATGCGACCTGAAATGATATTGGATTCCCCGATAAAGGTCGCAACAAAATGATTGATTGGCTCATCATAAATATCAACTGGTGTCCCTGATTGGACAATCTCGCCTTCATTCATGACAAAAATCCAATCACTCATGGCTAGTGCTTCTTCCTGATCGTGCGTGACAAAGACAAAGGTAATGCCAAGTCGTTGCTGCAACTCACGCAGTTCATACTGCATATCAGTTCGCAATTTCAAATCAAGGGCTGACAAGGGTTCATCTAGCAAGACCACTCGTGGTTCATTGATAATGGCGCGTGCAATGGCCACCCGCTGGCGTTGCCCACCAGATAACTTTTGAATCGCACGTTTTTCATATCCTGCCAAACGAACCATTTTCAAGACTTCTGTTACCCGTTGTTCAATTTCTTCCTTAGGGATTTTTCGTAATTTAAGGGGAAAAGCCACGTTTTCAAATACAGTCATGTGTGGAAAGAGCGCATAGGACTGAAAGACTGTATGGACATCACGTTTATTGGTTGGTACATCGTTGATTCGCTCACCATCCAGATAAATATCACCAGAAGTCGCATCTAAGAGCCCAGCGATAATATTTAAAATCGTTGATTTACCTGAACCAGAAGCTCCTAAGAGGGTATAAAATTTCCCTTCTTCCAATTCAAAGCTAATATCTTTTAACACAACTGTTCCACTGTCTTCAAATACCTTTGAAACGTTCTTAAATTCGATGATTGGTTTCTTCAATTCTCATAAATTCCTTCTTTATATGGATTACAGATTAGAGGCTCTGTTAGGCCTTTTCTGACTCTAAGGCATGATAACTACCTTCTATACTACCGGCTACGATAGGCTTCACCTCCCTTACTGTTTAAAATGCTTTATTTTTATTTCCTTAGTCTAAAGAATCACCTAAAATCCGTACTTCCCGCTCTAGGGTTACTCCAGAATGCTGGTTGACCTTATCAATCACATAGGCTACTAGGTCTTCGTAATCCTGTGCTGTCCCATTTTTGACATTCACCATGAAGCCTGCATGTTTTTCAGATACTTCAACACCACCGATGCGATGACCTTTCAAGCCAGCCTCCATAATTAATTGACCCGCAAAATGCCCCAAAGGACGTTTAAAAACTGAACCACATGACGGATATTCCAAGGGTTGTTTTAACTCACGTAAATGAGTCAAGCGTTCCATTTCTTGCTGAATAGCCGTATGATTCCCAGGTTTTAAGGCGAATTTTGCAGATAAAACAATCGCTCCATTTTCTTGCAGAATGGACGAACGATAGCCAAATGTCAAAGCCCGAGCATCCAGCGTTTCCACATAGCCTTTCGGTGTTAAAATTTGAGCAGAAACCAAAATATGGGCAATCTCTCCACCATAAGCACCCGCATTCATAAAGACTGCTCCGCCAATACTTCCAGGAATCCCACAAGCAAACTCAAAACCTGATAAGGAATGGTGGGCTGCAACCTGAGTTGTCTGAATCAAATTAGCTCCTGCTTCTGCTTCAATCGTATAGCCTGAAACAGTAATGCTATTTAGCTTGTCCATGCGGATCACAAAGCCACGAATTCCTCCATCACGAACAATGATATTACTTGAGTTTCCTAATACCATCCAAGGAATCTTTTCCTCATTGGCAAAGGTTACAATCCGTACCAGCTCATAGCGATTCCGAGGAAAGGCTAAATAATCAACCTTTCCCCCGACTTTTGTATAGGTATATTCTTTTAAAGGCTCATCAAATCGAATATCGATTTCAGCCAAAGTTGTTCTTATTTTTTCTTTCATCCTAACTCTCATTTCAAACTACATTCAGTCCATTATACCAAAAATCCCAGTAGAAAACGATAAAAAAAGGAACAAAAGGAGAATTTCCCTGTTCCTTTTTGAAAAGCTAAATTTCAAGTTCAAGTTAGCCAGTCTGTAAAAATTCTCTAGGAGATTTGTAACCCAATATCTTCTTTGGATAGTTGTTAATCCAGTTTTCAATAAATGCGACTTGTTGTTGCGTCGCATTTTTGCTTCCCTTAGGCAACCAACGCCTGATGAGTCTATTATGATTCTCATTAGTTCCTCTCTCCCAAGAGGAATAAGGATGGGCATAATAAATGTTCTCAGGATCAAAGACATCTGCCAAACGACTGAATTCAGGCCCGTTATCAGCTGTGATTGAGTTAATTTGATACTCTCTGAGGATCATTTTCAGAGCTTGATTGACTGAAGACGCGGACTTATCGGGAATAAGTCGGATGATTTGATAACGACTCTTTCTATCAGTTAGAGTCAACAGGCACTCGTTTTTTGCCCGTGTTTGAATAACCGTATCAATTTCAACATCACCAACATTCTCACGCTGATTAATGCTTTCAGGCCGTTCCTCAATCGATTTTCCAGCCGGCTTAAAGTTGGGACTCGCTTGCTTTTTCTTCGTTTTCTCTTTTCGAGGATAGAGCATGTCATCCTTGGTCAATCCTAAGTGTCCATGATGAATCCAGTAGTAAATGGTGGAGACGGAGACAGGTATCCCTTTTGCTTTTACCATCATCTCAGGAGAGTATTTCTGTTTGATGTAGTGCAGAATCTTTTCTTTGAGTTCCTTGGTTAGGGAAGCCTGCTTCACAGAATGTTTACGATTGTTTTGATAGGCTTCTTGATCGAAGTCAGCTGAGTAGATTATTTCAAATTTTCCTTTACGCACTTGTTGTCTAACCTGACCACGTTTGACTTCGTTGTGAATAGTTTGAGGAGCTTTAGCCAATCTCCTAGCGATTTCACGATTTGAGAACCCTTCTTGAAGCCAACGTTCAATCATTCTACGCTCAGCTAGTGTCAACTGTTTCCTTTTTGGTGTATAATAGTTTTGCATCTCAGAATCTTTCTAATTGTTGTTGTGGTGATTACAATTATATCTCTCTGAGATGTTTTTTCATACCATTGAGTGGCTAACTTCATTTTAGAACTTTCGTTCCTTTTTGAAAATCTTATCTTGATTCTGTACGGACACCTTGCCGATCAACTGACAGCACGACACACTCTCCATCTAGGGAAAGAGAATCTATAGCTTCTTTGATAGCTTGTTCTTTGTCCCTACTTGCTAAAACCATGACGGTTGGACCTGCTCCAGATAGATAGGTTGCATAAGCTCCTAATTCACGTCCTAACTGACGAATAGGATAGAATTCCTGAACCAATTTTTGACGAAAAGGCTCATGGAACATATCGGCTTCAATGGCTTTTCCTGCTTCTACTAAGTCACCTGTTAACAATGCCGCAATAGCCACATTAGCAATAGAGCTTGCTGCAACAGCTTTTTTCGATGAAAATTGTGTTGGCAAGACGCTGCGACTCTCGCTCGTACGCAAGGAATAGCTCGGAATAAAGGCAACAAAGCTAGCTTCTGGAAAATCCGTCACAATCTTTGCAACTTTTTTATTGACATAACTGGAGATGACCAAATTCCCAAAAATCGCAGGCGCCACATTATCCGGATGTCCTTCGATTTCTGTTGCCAAACGCAGTTTTTCATCATCTGTCAACTCTAAATTAGCCAATTGATTGGCTAGTTCAATTCCTGCTACAATGACAGAACTAGAGGAACCAAGTCCACGTGCTAGTGGAATATCACTCGTCATCCGCACATGATGTGGCTGCAAATCTGGACAAACCTTCAAGGCCGTTTTGATGAGCAGGTTGTATTGATCAGAAGGCACAAATTCCAAATCATGCTCGACAAACCATTCATCCTGCGGTTTAACAATATCGATCGTTAGATACTTTGATAACGCAACGCCAACTGAATCAAAACCTGGTCCAATATTGGCACTGGTTGCTGGTACGATAATCCTCATCTTATTCCCCTAACACTTTGAAGGTATTTTGAAGCGTAAAGTCAGCTACTTCTGCTAGAGTGCTTGTCACACGTTCTAGCTGAGTTTTACTCATACTATGGGTTACAACTACGAGCCGTGCCTGCTCACCGTCAGAAGCCTGTTGGAGAATTTGCTTGAAGGAAATTTCTTCCGCATTGAAAATCTCAGCCAATTGGAGCAAGGTCCCATTTTTGTCTGGTGCCAAGATAGAGAAATAATATTCACTACGCACATCACTTGGGGCTGCAATTT
Source organism: Streptococcus marmotae (assembly GCF_001623565.1). Classification (NCBI taxonomy): domain Bacteria; kingdom Bacillati; phylum Bacillota; class Bacilli; order Lactobacillales; family Streptococcaceae; genus Streptococcus; species Streptococcus marmotae. The sequence continues at coordinate 2,000,366 of NZ_CP015196.1, forward strand.
GGAGTGGACGAGAGAATTCATTAAAGGATTTCCCAACTGTCTCATCTTTCAAACGGCGAACAATACGAATAATATCTGCTGTTACGCTAGCTGCTGTTGGTTTTTGACCAGCTCCTGGCCCATAATACATAGATTGACCAATTCCGATTGACTCAACAAAAACCGCATTCATTACGCCATTGACACTTGCTAAGGGGTGTTGCTTTGGCAAGAAGGTTGGTGACACTTCAGCTGACAAACCAGAAGCTGTTTCCCGGATATCCCCAACTAATTTAATGACATAGCCCAATTCCTGCGCTACCGCTACATCATCTGGTGAAATAGTCGAGATTCCCTTATGCTCAACATTATCAAAATCAATCGTCATTCCAAAGCCAAATTGACTGAGAATGACTGCTTTGTAGGCCGCATCAATTCCTTCAACATCATTGGTTGGATCAGATTCCGCATACCCTAATTCTTGAGCTGTTTTCAAGGCTTCTTCATAGGTCCATCCCTCGTCTACCATTTTAGTCATCATGAAATTCGAGGTACCATTTAGGACACCTAGGATACGGGTTACCTTATCAGATACCAATGAATTTGACAGAGTGCGCAAAATAGGAATACCGCCCGCAACAGCTGCTTCATAATACAGTGCGACCTTGTTCTTCTCTGCTAATGTCCGCAGTTCGCTTCCATGAACTGCCAATAAGTCTTTATTAGCTGTAACAACATGTTTCCCAGCCTCCAAAGCACGACGAATAAGCGTCTTAGCTGGCTCAATCCGTCCCATCAATTCAACAACAATCTGAATGTCCTCATCAGCTAAAATCTCATCTACATTTGTCACAAAATAATAGTCGTGTCCTGCTGCTTCTAAGCGTTCTTTTTCTGCATCGTCTCGTACCAATACTTTTGCAATTTCAATCGTATCTTGAGCAGCTTGCTGAATCTTCTCAGCATTTTCCTTCAGCAAGAACGGAATCCCACTTGCTACCGTTCCAAAACCTAATAATCCAATCTTTACTGACATACAAACTCCTTAAAAAGTATTTCTACTATTATAGCAGATAATCAGAGAAATTGGCAAAAAATTTGATATAATGGAACCATAGCAAAAAATAGTAGAATAACACTCTCATCCATCAAACTCTCACTATCTCGTTGGTATATTTTGCCTACAAGATAGGTCTGTAGAAGGATGACTCGTTAGATAAAAAAGGAGGTTGTCATGGCAGCACAAAGAAGCCGAGCCCGTCGTAAAAATGGAAAACGTCAACAGCGTAGGAAGAACCTTTGGGGTATTTTTCTGGCTCTAACCGCTATTTTAGCCATTTCTCTCACCCTCTATCTCAAACGTGATTGGCTCTTTGCGGGTACCACATCAACTCCATCATCAACAACTCAAGCCAGTCAGGTAACAAATGAAGCACTTGACTCCTCATCAACCAATCAGGATACAGTTACCACTGCTGAGAAGGAAAACATGGTATGGGAAAAGCAAGAAGCTCCCGTCAAAATACCGATTCTCATGTACCATGCTGTCCATGTCATGGCTGCTGAAGAAGCTGCAAATGCCAATTTAATTGTTGATCCAGCTACCTTTGAGAGCCATTTGAAAGCCTTACAAGAAGCAGGCTACTATACTCTCACACCAGAAGAGGCTTACAAAATTTTAACCGAAAATGTCCTCCCAAAAGATAAGAAAGTCGTCTGGCTTACCTTTGATGATAGCCTTTGGGATTTCTACAGAGTCGCCTATCCCTTGTTAAAACAATACAATATGACTGCAACTAATAACGTCATTACAGGTGTTACTGATACACAGCCAGACCATTTGACATTGGAACAACTCAAAGAAATGAAAGGCATGGGTATGACCTTCCAAAGTCATACTGTCAATCACCCAGATTTGGAATATAGTACACTAGAAGCCCAGGAAACCGAGTTGAAAGACTCGAAAGAATATCTAGACCACCAACTGAATCAAGACACTATTGCAATAGCCTATCCAGCCGGTCGCTATTCTGATCAGACCATCAAAACGGTTGAGAATAATCACTACAAGCTAGGAGTAACAACCAACGAAGGTCTTGCTTCCGCCACAGACGGACTGCTCACCTTAAATCGCATACGAATTTTGCCAACCACCACTGCCGAACTCTTGTTACAGATTGTTGACCAATAACAGTCTTTCCTCAATGAGGCTAGTCAAAAACTAGCCAATCATAAAAAAGACAGGTATATTCAAGCGAATGTTGATTACGTCTCGCTGAACTATCTGCTTTTTCTTTTGTTTCACTAATTTCATAGCCAATTTCGGTCAATTCACGCTCATTAAGAGGAAATCTATTTCTGTTTCAACCATTTTTGGCTCTCTGACATTACTCAATGGAAACCAAAGTTAGCATTTTTACTACTTTCTTAGACGGTACGGACATGGACTACTTATTTTTTATTACTGTTCGTCTCATTTACTGATAAGTATCTATTTGACTCACTTTATCTGCTCCGTTTTACAGCAAAAATGGATGGTTACAGACAAAATAGCTATTTTTGAAATTTAGGCTCTATAATATCTGTAGTGGGTACGCCCGCCACAGAGATTATGGAGCCTTTTTCAGTGTAGAAAAAAAGTTCCATATGACCTATAATGAAAAGCGACAAAACTATCATTTAGAAAGACTCATATGGAACAACTAAATCTTATCACAAATTTTCTCAAAATAAAAGACAAAAATATCACTATCACTAATGAATGCGACATGGGAACACACTTAGAACTCCACGGTCACTTGGATTACACAGCCCCTAAATGCCCTTCCTGCAAGGGACAAATGGCTAAGTACGACTTCCAGAAAGCCTCTAAAATCCCCTACTTAGAAACTGCTGGCTACCCGCTACTTATCCGCCTTCGAAAGCGTCGTTTCAAGTGCAAAGACTGTGGGAAAATAGCGGTCGCTGAAACTCCTATTGTTAAGAAGAACCATCAAATCTCTGTCGCTGTCAACCAGAAAATCGCACAATTACTCATCGAAAAGCAAGCAATGACACATATCGCACACAGACTCTCCATTTCTACATCTACAGTTATTCGAAAACTCAATGAGTTTAAATTTGAAACGGATTGGGATAAGCTTCCAGAAGTCATGTCCTGGGATGAGTATGCCTTCAAGAAAGGGAAAATGAGCTTTATCGCTCAAGATTTTGACACAAATAACATCATCGCTATCCTTGATGGAAGAACGCAAGCAACCATCCGAAATCACTTTCTGAGATACCCTAGAAAGGTCAGAAACCGCGTTAAAATCATCACTATGGACATGTTTAGCCCTTACTATCAACTAGCCAAACAACTTTTTCCTCATGCTAAAATCGTGCTGGATCGCTTCCACGTTGTGCAACATCTCAGCCGTGCTATGAACCGTGTCCGTACCCAAATCATGAATGCTTTTGACCGCAAATCGCATGAATACAAGACGCTCAAACGCTACTGGAAACTGGTACAACAAGATAGCCGTAAACTCAGTGACAAGCGGTTTTATCGCCCAACCTTTCGCATGCATTTGACCAATAAGGAAATCTTAGACAAGCTCCTATCCTACTCAGATGAGTTACGACAACATTATGAACTCTATCAACTTCTTTTATTCCATTTCCAAGAGAAGAACTCAGATCATTTCTTTGACCTAATTGAACAAGAAATAGCCACTGTTAACCCTATTTTCCAGACGGTATTTAAGACGTTTCTAAAGGATAAGGACAAGGTTTTAAATGCCTTGAAATTACCTTATTCCAACGCTAAATTGGAAGCTACCAATAATCTTATCAAAGTCATCAAGCGTAATGCCTTTGGATTTCGGAACTTTGAAAACTTCAAAAAGCGGATTTTGATTGCCATCAATATCAAAAAAGAGGCTCTATAATATCTGTAGTGGGTACGCCCGCCACAGAGATTATGGAGCCTTTTTCAGTGTAGAAAAAAAGTTCCATATGACCTATAATGAAAAGCGACAAAACTATCATTTAGAAAGACTCATATGGAACAACTAAATCTTATCACAAATTTTCTCAAAATGAAAGACAAAAATATCACTATCACTAATGAATGCGACATGGGAACACACTTAGAACTCCACGGTCACTTGGATTACACAGCCCCTAAATGCCCTTCCTGCAAGGGACAAATGGCTAAGTACGACTTCCAGAAAGCCTCTAAAATCCCCTACTTAGAAACTGCTGGCTACCCGCTACTTATCCGCCTTCGAAAGCGTCGTTTCAAGTGCAAAGACTGTGGGAAAATAGCGGTCGCTGAAACTCCTATTGTTAAGAAGAACCATCAAATCTCTGTCGCTGTCAACCAGAAAATCGCACAATTACTCATCGAAAAGCAAGCAATGACACATATCGCACACAGACTCTCCATTTCTACATCTACAGTTATTCGAAAACTCAATGAGTTTAAATTTGAAACGGATTGGGATAAGCTTCCAGAAGTCATGTCCTGGGATGAGTATGCCTTCAAGAAAGGGAAAATGAGCTTTATCGCTCAAGATTTTGACACAAATAACATCATCGCTATCCTTGATGGAAGAACGCAAGCAACCATCCGAAATCACTTTCTGAGATACCCTAGAAAGGTCAGAAACCGCGTTAAAATCATCACTATGGACATGTTTAGCCCTTACTATCAACTAGCCAAACAACTTTTTCCTCATGCTAAAATCGTGCTGGATCGCTTCCACGTTGTGCAACATCTCAGCCGTGCTATGAACCGTGTCCGTACCCAAATCATGAATGCTTTTGACCGCAAATCGCATGAATACAAGACGCTCAAACGCTACTGGAAACTGGTACAACAAGATAGCCGTAAACTCAGTGACAAGCGGTTTTATCGCCCTACTTTTCGCATGCATTTGACCAATAAGGAAATCTTAGACAAGCTCCTATCCTACTCAGATGAGTTACGACAACATTATGAACTCTATCAACTTCTTTTATTCCATTTCCAAGAGAAAAACTCAGATCATTTCTTTGACCTAATTGAGCAAGAAATAGCCACTGTTAACCCTATTTTCCAGACGGTATTTAAGACGTTTCTAAAGGATAAGGACAAGGTTTTAAACGCCTTGGAATTGCCTTATTCCAACGCTAAATTGGAAGCTACCAATAATCTTATCAAAGTCATCAAGCGTAATGCCTTTGGATTTCGGAACTTTGAAAACTTCAAAAAGCGGATTTTGATTGCCATCAATATCAAAAAAGAGAAGACCAACTTGGTCCTCTCTAGATGTTAGCTGACATCTACCCACTACAGTTGACAAAGAGCCAAAAAAGAGAAGACCAACTTGGTCCTCTCTAGATGTTAGCTGACATCTACCCACTACAGTTGACAAAGAGCCCGAAAAGACTTAGAGGACTATCCATCTAAGCCTTTTCTTTTTATAAATCCCTTATATAATAGTGATTATCTAAGTGAATTATTTTTTACGGCGTTTTGCTACTCCTGCAAGACCCAAACCTGAAAGAACTGTTCCTACAACTGTAAGAAGTGAGCTTGCATCACCTGTCTTAGGCAATACTTTCTTGTCTTCTTCTTTCTTAGCTGCTGCTTTATCTGATGATGCAGCTGCTTTCGCTGTTGAAGTGCTCATGCCTGGTTTAGTAGTGTTACCTGGAGCTGGAGCAGTATTTGTGCTTGTAGTTGTTGCTTTTGGTCCACCTACTGGAGCTGGTGGAGTATTTGTGCTTGTGGTTGTTGAACCAGGTTTATGACGCATACCTGGGCCTTGGATAGGTCCTTGTGGGCCGCTTGGTGCTGCTCCACCTTTTGTAAGAACAAGGGTACGTTTTTCATCACGAACTTTAAGAGCTTTCACTTCACCTTTGTGGCTCACTGGCATTCCACCGTATTCTACAAATCCGTAGCCGTTATTTCCTGGGTCTACAATTTCATATGCAACTGTTTCACCGTCTTTAGCTGGGATTGTGATCGTACCATCTGCACCTGTTGTCAAACGGTACTCTTTTCCACCTACAGTTACTTTGATACCAACGCCTGCAAGTGGTTTGCTTTGGTCTGCGTAGTCTACAACTGCCACGATAACTTTTGCTTCACCTTCTGGAAGTACATCATTTTGTTGTAAATTATCTAGATCTAGTTTTGGAAGATCAACCGTTGGAACTTCATCTGGACCAGTAGAATGGTGCTTACCTCCAACATTTTTCAATACAAGAGTACGTTCTTGCAAGCTAGCTGCATTAGCTGTTAACATACCTTGGTTGCTAACTGGGCTACCATTGTACATTACATACTCATAACCTGCTGGAAGTGTTGCAATACGGTAGCGAACCATTGCACCACCATTCGTTGTCAATTCGAGGACACCTTGATCATTTGTTGTGTAAGTTGCAGCTTTACCATTTACCAAAACATCAACTGATACGTTTGGTACTGGTTTACCAGCTTCATCGACAACTTTAACGCGTACTTGCGCTACTGAAGTGTTAGGTTCTTCCTCATTCTTGTTTTGTTGTTCTACCTTTTTATTGACTGTAATAAAGTCCTCGGTAGTCTCATGCTCAACTGCTTTTACAGATAATTCAAAGTTAGTTAACTCATATCCTTCTGGAACACTTGTAAGTGCTGCTGAATAGTCTCCTGGTAACACTCCTGTGAAGACTGCATTACCAAATTCATCTGCTGTAACTGTCTTATAAGTACCTTCAGCACCTGGTACAAACAATTTAACTGTCGCACCTGGAACTGGAGTGTGGGAGTTGTCTACAACTTTAACAACGACTTGTGATGAACCTTCTAAGTTAGATAATTCTGGTTTCAAAACCTCGTTATTATCAGGTAGAACTGAGTAATTTTTAGGTGCTTCTTTTTTAGCGACTGTAATAAAATCATTGGTAGTCTCATGCTCAACTGCTTTTACAGGTAATTCAAACTTGCTTTCTTCATATCCTTCTGGAACGCTTGCAACTACTGCTGTATAGTCTCCTGGAAGCACTCCTGCAAAGTTTGCATTACCAAACTCATCTGCTGTAGCTGTCTTGTAAGCTTCAGTACCACCTGGTGCAAACAATTTAACTGTCGCACCTGGAACTGGTGTGTGGGAGTTGTCTACAACTTTAACAACGACGTGTGATGAACCTGCTAATTCAGGCTTGTCGTTACGTAGGTTCTCATTTAGAACTTCGTGTTTTTTAGATACTTTTTCAACGCTAAGTGCTAAACTGTTGTTTGTCGCAGCCTTACCAACAGTTAGTTTTTGCTCTGAGTCTGGTAGTTTGTACCCTTCTGGTACTGCAGTGACTTTCACGGCATACTCAACATCAACAGCTAATTTGTCTAAGATTACATTTCCGTCTTTGCCTGTTTTTCCTTCTTTTTTATCACCATTAGGGTCTGTTGCTGCAACGGTCGCACCTTCTACTGGCTTACCTTCCTTATCTTGAACACGGAAAACTGCAGAAGAAGTTGGTACCGAAACCACACCATTACCTGAATCTTCTGTGCTTCCTGTGTTTTCTGTGTTTTCTGTGTCTTTCACTACTTTTTCAACTGTTAGGGAAGCTGTGCTTCCTGTTGCAAGTTTACCATCATGTGTGAATTCGTTGCTACTGCCGTCTCCAGCTGTATAAGCATCGTTCCCCATCACTGTAGCCTTGTATTTAAGACCTGCAGTAAGATTATTAAATATTGCAACTCCTTGGTCATTTGTTACCATACTTCCAACCTTACTGGTACCAGTAGCGGTAATAGATGCTAGTTCAACAGTTACACCTGGGGCTGGCTGACCATTTTTGTCTTTAACTAGGATAGTAGCAGCCTTTTTTGCCGCTTCCTGTGCATCCATTTCTGTCCCTTGTGCGGAGACAGAAATCGTGTATGCTGCCTGCGCTGCTCCTAGCAACGTCACGCTCGCTAACCCTGCTAAAAAGAGTTTCTTTTTATTCATAGTTTTCCTCCGTTTTACCTTTAAAAGTAAAATAAATTATATAAAAACACTAGTCTTACAATCCTAATATCCTTATACCATTATCTTAATATATTGACAACTGTTTTGTCAAGCATTTATAACCATAGAATCCTTTGGTTTTCAAAATTTCTCCAGCTTTTTACAATCACAAATTGCTAGTATTTCTTAATAAATTTACAAGAATTTGTAATAGCGTTTTTGGCTCAGGGGTGGTCATATTATTGACATATGGAACATGATTTCTCTTAAAAATGTAATGTTTTTAGAATCCTATCAAGAGAATCTGGACTAGAGCTTGTTGAGGAAACTCTTGGTTTATCCTGTGTTTTTTGCTCGTTTTTAAGAAAAGTTTCATAGTCTCCTGAGAGGGTAGCATAATTTTTAAACCGTCGTCTAGCATGTCCAATTGTTTGCTGAAAGAGTTTGTCAGCTTCACTTGGATTGACACGCCTCAAAGAAGAAAACCTTTCTTGTTTTAACATAAAATCAAGCATTCTATCAAACTTAGGACGTTTAAAGTCGAGAATCATTGGATTTTTATCCTGTTCTGCCAAGATTGGATTGTATCGATAAAGGGACCAATATCCAGACTCAACTGCTTCCTTTGCTTCTTCCAGAGTTTTTTTCATGCCAAATTCAAGACCATGGGCAATACAAGGTACGTAAGCAATAATAATAGATGGACCTGGGTAGTTTTCAGCTTCCTCAAATGCCTTAATAACCTGAATAGGATTTGCTCCATTAGCGACTTGAGCAACATAAACATTGCCATACGTCATAGCCATCATGCCTAAATCTTTTTTTCTACCACGATTTCCAGAAGATGAAAAGCGTGCGATAGCAGATGTTGGTGTACCTTTTGAAACGTGACCGCCTGTATTTGAGTAGACTTCATTGTCAAGGACAAGAATATTGACGTCTGCACCACTGGCAAGAACATGATCTAGACCTCCATATCCAATGTCATAAGCCCATCCGTCTCCTCCTACTATCCATTGAGAAGGTTTGACAAACAAATCACGTTTTGCATACAGCTCTTGAAGAATCGGATTACTATCGGACAATTCTTCTTCCAAGAGACTGATTAGCTTAGCACTGCGTGCCCTAGTCCCTCTTCCTTCATCAATATGGTCTAGCCAATCTTGAAGTAAATTACATAGTTCTGTACTTGCGACAGTCATTGCCTTCTGTACTAGAGGAATCAAAGCTTTTCGACGTGTTGTGTTAGCAATCATCATCCCGTAACCAAACTCTGCATTATCCTCTAACAATGAATTGCTCCAAGCGGGTCCCTGACCACATTTATTGGTACTATAGGGTGTTGTGGGAGCCATGGCACCCCAAATAGAAGAGCAACCTGTTGCATTTGCGATCATCATGCGATCTCCGAACAACTGAGTCAGCAACTTGACATAAGGTGTTTCTCCACACCCTGGGCAGGCTCCAGAAAACTCTAACAAAGGCTGTTCAAATTGTGTATAAGCTACTGTTCCTGGTTTAGCAGGATTTTCTTTTGCACGTAATGTCATAGAAAATGCCCAGTTGATTGCTTCTTGTTTTAAAGCTTCTTCATTTTCTACCGAAGCAGGTACCATTTTCAAAGCTTTTCCCTTTGCAGGACACGCATTCACACAGAGTTCACAACCAGTACAATTTTCAACAGAAACTTGAATCCGATACATGAGACCATCTTTTCCTTTGAAATCCATGACCCTGTACCCTTCTGGCGCGGTATTTAACTCGTCTTCCTCTACCAAAAATGGACGAATAGCTGCATGAGGGCAAACAAAGGAACAACGACTACACTGCACACAATGATTCGGATCCCATTGGGGCACTTCCAAGGCCAGACTTCGTTTTTCTTGTGGGGCAGTCCCTAGTGGAATATCTCCAGCTACCATTCCGTGCTTAACTAGCTGTCCGACAGAGACTGATTGTCCTTCTAGTCTATTGATAGGAGTTTGAATTTCTTGAACATAGCTCGATGGTACTACAGTTTTTTTAGCAGCCTCTTCGCAAGTTCGCCACTCTTTTGGTACATCTACTTTTTCCAATGCATGGATAGATAGGGCAATAGCACGCAGATTTTGTTCAACTAATTCCTCAGATTTTTTGCCGTAAGACTTGGCGACTTCTTCTTGCATCCATGCAAGTGCTTTTTCTATCGGCAGTAATTGGGTGAGCTGAAAAAAAGCTGCTTGCATGCAAATGCTAAATTTCTGAGTTAAGCCCACTTCGTGAGCAATTTTGTAGGCATTGATGATATAAAATTGAATTTCATTATCTGCTAAATATTTTTTGATATGAGCCGGTAAACGTTTTGAAACCTGTTCCTTGGTCCAAGTTGTATTAAGAAGAAAAATTCCTCCTTTTTTCAGACCTTTTAATACATCAAACTGACGGAGATAAATCTGAGTCGTTAAGCCGACAAAATCCATATGTTGTACAAAATAGTGAGACTGAATCGGCTTATTTCCTGTCCGTAAATGCGAGACTGTCACACCGTTTTGTTTCCTGGAGTCATAATAAAAATAGGCTTGAATCTGTCTTTCTGTCTGCTCACCAATAATTTTAATAATAGATTTATTCACACTAACTGCGCCATCTCCGCCCAATCCCCAGAATTTTGCCTGAAATGTATCTGCTGGTGTTAAATCAAGAACTGGGAGAGCAGGAAGAGAAAGCCCCGTCACATCGTCTTTAATTCCAATCGTAAAATGTTTTTTGGGCTTAGTCTGTTTTAATTCATCATAGACTGCTACAATCTGATCCGGAGTTGTATCTTTTGAACCGATACCATAACGCCCTCCAATAATCACTGGCCGTTGCTCACTTTCATAAAAAGCAGCTTGAACATCCATAAACAAGGGCTCTCCAACTGCACCAGGTTCCTTAGTCCGATCGAGAACTGCTATTGCTTTTATCGTTTTGGGAATTTTTTGCAAAAAAACGTCTATTGGAAATGGCCGGTAAAGATGAATCTGGATAACGCCAACCTTTCGACCGTTTTGATTCAAGTAATCAACAACTTGCTCAATCGTCGTTGAAACTGAACCCATTGCAACAATCAACTCCGTGGCTTCCGAATGCCCATAATAGGTGACTAAATCGTATGTTGTTCCACGCAGACGATTGATCTCTGTCATATATTTTTTGACAACGTAGGGAAGAATGTCGTAATGACGATTGACTGTTTCCCTCTGTTGAAAATGCAAATCTGGACCTTGATTTGTACCAGATACAGTGGGATGATTCGGATTCATTCCCCTAGAACGAAATACCTCCAGTGCTTCTTGATTGATGAGGTTTCTCATATCATCATATTCTAAGACATGGATTTTTTGCATCTCATGACTAGTCGAAAAGCCATCAAAAAAACTTACAAATGGTACACTAGTTTCGAGACTGGCTAAATGAGCTACCGCTGCCAAGTCCATGACTTCTTGAACCGTACTTTCTGCCAACATGGCAAAACCTGACTGACGAACAGACATCACGTCACTATGGTCTCCAAAAATACTTAAAGCATTGGTTGAAACCGAGCGAGCCGCAACGTGAAAAACGGTTGGTAGTAACTCACCAGCGATTTTATACATATTCGGTAGCATTAACAAGAGCCCTTGTGAGGAGGTAAACGTAGTTGTAAGAGCCCCTGATTTTAAAGAGCCATGTATAAAACCTGCTACCCCTGCCTCTGATTGCATCTCGACAATTTTTAAGGAGCGACCAAATAGATTTTGACGACCTTCAGTCTGCCAAATATCGACACTCTCTCCCATTGTAGAACTAGGGGTAATAGGGTAAATCCCTGCAACCTCACTAAACGCATAGGCAACATGGGCTGCAGCCATGTTACCATCCATGATTTCTTGACGTGACATCTGCACTTTCCCCATCTTTCTACTTTTTTCTTAGAACCTGTATGTACAAGTGAAATGCTTGTATAATAAGAAACTTTTTCGCTAATCAAGGCTGTTTTTTGAGGGAATACTGACTGTATTTTGAAAAAAACGAACGATGAGTAGCTTAAAAACTAGCTTAGATAGAAGTCTAAACTGTGAATACAGGTTCTTATAGCCTTCTACTGCTACTTTACCTCAATTTGTTGGATCAGTTACTTGATAAAATATTCCTGTGCAACAAACTGGGGTAAAGTACACTACTATTTTTGTTATAAAAGCCCACCCTGTAACAAAGGATGGGCTTAACTACTTTTATATCAGCGACTTTAATAAACGCCCATTTATTCTACTCAATTTTCTGTGAGTATTAATTACTCTTTGGTAAAATAGTTTCCACTTCCACATGTGGGCGTGGGATAACGTGAACAGAAACAAGTTCGCCAACACGTTGAGCGGCAGCTGCGCCTGCATCTGTCGCTGCTTTTACAGCTCCTACATCACCACGAACCATAACGGTTACGAGGCCACCACCGACATGTTCTTTTCCAATCAATGTTACGTTGGCTGCTTTGACCATGGCATCGGCCGCTTCAATAGAGCCAATCAAGCCTTTTGTTTCAACCATTCCTAATGCTTCTGAGTGCATGTGTATACCTTCTTTCTTTACTTATGATGGGGGAATGAAATTAGTTTTTATGGGGTAAAACTAATTCCACTTCCACATGTGGGCGTGGGATAACGTGAACAGAGACAAGTTCGCCAACACGTTGAGCGGCGGCTGCGCCTGCATCTGTCGCTGCTTTTACAGCTCCTACATCGCCACGAACCATAACAGTTACGAGACCACCACCGACATGTTCTTTTCCAATCAATGTTACGTTGGCTGCTTTGACCATGGCATCGGCCGCTTCAATAGAGCCAATCAAGCCTTTTGTTTCAACCATTCCTAATGCTTCTGAGTGCATGTGTATACCTTCTTTCTTTACTTATGATGGGGGAATGAAATTAGTTTTTATGTGGTAAAACTAATTCTACTTCCACATGTGGGCGTGGGATAACGTGAACAGAGACAAGTTCGCCAACACGTTGAGCGGCGGCTGCGCCTGCATCTGTCGCTGCTTTTACAGCTCCTACATCGCCACGAACCATAACAGTTACGAGACCACCACCGACATGTTCTTTTCCAATCAATGTTACGTTGGCTGCTTTGACCATGGCATCGGCCGCTTCAATAGAGCCAATCAAGCCTTTTGTTTCAACCATTCCTAATGCTTCTGAATTCATCTACTGTCTCCTTTATTTTATTAATCGCAATTTACTCTTGCCAGTTACTCCAAGGGCATTTGCTTCTTCTGTATCCAAATGGCATTCCAGTGCAAAGGTATCCTTTACACGGATAATAACATTATGGATAATACCTCCGCGCTCGCCTGGTAATTCCAAAGATACATTTTGATTATCCTGAACACCGAAACGTTGAGCGTCTGTTGGAGACATATGAATATGCCGCTTAGCAACGATACAACCTTTAGTTAGTTGAACAGATCCTGCAGGACCGATAATGGTACAACCAGGAGTGTTTTCTAATTCTCCTGAAAGTCGTAATGGAGCTTTAACTCCTATTTTAAAGCAATCTGTCGTTGTTAATTCAACCTGTGTCTCTTTTCGAACCGGACCAAGAATGCGAACTTTTTCAATGATTCCTTTTGAGCCTGCGACCATCACACATTCTTCCAAAGCAAATTGTCCTGGTTGGGAAAGATCTTTCATTTTTTTGAAATTGTAATAACGTCCAAAGAGGATATCTGCATCAGCTTGTGATAAATGCACATGATGATTGGAAACTCCTAGAGGAATAGCAAAGTCATTTTCATTTTCTACTTGATAGGTCGTTTCTGAAACCGGCTCTGTTGGAGAAACTCCTTCCTCGATACCGCTCAGATGGTTCACTACCTTATAAAGCAGGCTTTCTAAATCTGCATCCATAGTCTCCTCCTCTTATTTTTGTCTTAAGGCAGATAAAATCTCACGAACAATGGCTTCATTATCTACCTGAGTTTGAGTAGCAACTGGTGTAGCAGACGACTCAGTCACAACGGATTCCTTTTCTTGTCTTCTTTCAAATGCCGCTTGAATTTCTTGAGGGGTCTGGCTTAGAAAAACCTTTCTCTCGCAAGCTGTTTTATCTGCTTTAGCATGCACACTTGGTGACGATGTGCCATCTACCGTTTCATTTACTTGGTGTAGTTGTGCTGATTTTGGTAATGCATGAAATCCAGCATCTTCAGCTACAATTTGTGTTACATCTTTCAATCCGTAGGCAACAGTCTTGATATTGATCAGATGTTCTGGTGTTAAATTATCAGAGACGGAGCTACCGCCATCTGTTCCACAACCAAGTGTAAATGCAATCGGTAAGCCGGTTGAAATACCTGTCCCCCCTTGACTACCACCTGTATTAATCAAAATGCGCGAAGCAGGTTTACTAGAGAATCGGAAAATCATATCTGGATCTTCTGTATGAATGCTCATCGTATGACCAATACCATTTTGCAACAGACGAATACTTAATGCGCAGGCTTCTTCCCAGTTCTTCACTACATAGAACCCTAAAACAGTCGTCAATTTTTCAAATGACAATGGATTGCCTTGACCAACTCCAGCTTGCGGTCCAACTAAAATCTTTGTGTCGGCTGGGACTCTTAGCCCAACTGCTTCTGCAATTGCTGTAGCAGGTTGTCCTACAAATTTTGGATTCATTGATGGATTGTAACCTTTTGAGTCGCCTCTGAAGAGAACGTCACAAACCTTGTCTGTCTCCTCTTTTGTCATAATATAGCAACCGTGATTTTTTAACTCACGTAGCACTTCATCCTTGTTAGACTCTTCACAGATAATAGCTTGCTCTGATGCGCAAATGGTCCCATTGTCAAAAGTCTTAGAAGCAACAATGCTAGCAACTGCTTTTTTGACATCTGCCGTCTTTTCAATGTAGGCTGGTGAATTTCCTGCACCTACCCCAATTGCTGGTTTTCCACTACTGTAAGCAGCTTTTACCATTCCTGGTCCACCTGTTGCGATGATGAGAGAAACATCTTTTGCATGCATCAACTCATTTGTCGCTTGAAGAGTTGGATTATTTACACAACCAATAATATGTTCTGGCGCTCCTGCTTCAACAGCTGCCTTTCGAACCAATTCAGCCGCTGCAATGCTACACCGTTTCGCTGATGGATGCGGTGCAAACACAATTGCATTGCGTGATTTAATCGCAATCATTGACTTGAAAATAATAGTAGATGTTGGATTAGTCGATGGAGTAATTCCTAGTAACAATCCCATAGGCTCTGCAACACGGAATAATTTTTTATTTTCATCAAAATCAAGAATTCCTGATGTTTTGTAATCCTTAATCTCCTCATATAGTAATCTAGAAGCAGCGTAATTCTTATAGGCCTTATCAGCTAGCTTACCAAATCCCGTTTCTTCAACTGCCATATCTGCTAGATAATAAGCATTTGCTTCAACGGTTTTCACGATATGGCGCAAAATCGCATCAATTTGTGCATCTGAGAAAGTTGCTATCTTATCGGAAGCACGTTTCCCTTCTTTTACAAGGTCTCTTGCTTCTTGAATGGAGCAAAGATCTATGTCAACTGTTTTCATTTGATTCATCCTTCCTATCTGATATCCTTATCTTTCT
Organism: Streptococcus marmotae; assembly: GCF_001623565.1. Lineage (NCBI taxonomy): Bacteria > Bacillati > Bacillota > Bacilli > Lactobacillales > Streptococcaceae > Streptococcus > Streptococcus marmotae. Next base: position 2,015,941 of record NZ_CP015196.1, read on the forward strand.
CCTTGTTTTTCAAACTCATCCATCAGAATCGCAATCATTTCTCTTCTGACCATCCCTTGTAACACATCTTCAGCAATTTCAAGCTCTGGATGATTGTGAATGAGTTCTCTTAAATCTGCTGCTTTCGTTTTATCCAAACGTTTTTTATACTCTTTAGCAGTTAAGCGAACTTCTTCTGGTTCATCCTCGACAGGTTGCATTTCTTCTGGAATTACTTCTGTATCCGCTTCTTCTGGAATTTCGAGGATTGTCGGTACGGATTGTAGGGCAGTTTCTTCCGATTCTACTGTAGTGATAACAGGTGGTAGCGATTCAGTTTTTTCTGAATTGGCTTCTTCTGTCTTAACTTCTGGTTCAACAGAAGCTCTGACTTCCCCTATACTTTCTTTTGGCACTTCATATTTTTCATACAAAGCTACTACCTGATCATCTGGCCTAGGAATGACATGCGAACTGTGAAAACAGAGTTCTCCCAAGCGCTTTACTGCACTTGCACCAGCATCCACAGCTGTTTTAACCGCACCAACGTCTCCAGTAATGTAAACAGTTACAAGACCTCCACGAACTTTTTCAGCGTTCATCAAGGAAACATCTGCAACCTTTAGCATGACATCCGCCGCTTCAATTGCACCAATCAAGCCGTACGTTTCAATCATACCTAATGCTTTCATACGATTTCCTCCAAGACTACATTAAATCAGACCAGTTAGAAGGATAGGTTGTATAGAATAATTTCGCATTGTCTGGTGAACTCCAAATTACATCAGATCCTGATGGGATAAAGAGAACATCGCCTTCGCGGCCAACATATTTTTGACCATCGATTTCAACACAAACGGTACCAGAAATAATATAATCAATTTCTTCGTAGGGCAATTTCCAAGCAAAACTTGAACGGTCAATTGCTAAAAAGCCTGCACTCATTTTTGCTTCATCTTTACCAACTAATTCTTGGAAACTAACATTTGCCTCAGGATTACCTGTGTCAAATTCATCCATCCGCACAGTTCCGCCCTTGACAACTTTCAAGCCGTTAGAATGGACAACGCTGCGATAAGGTAAATTTGCTTTTTCAATTTTTTTATCACAGGTTGCCAACATCCGCTTTAACAGTGAAAGTAACTCATCTGCGGAAATACCACATTCTCCTTTGTCAGATGTTTTTTCACACCTCTTCTGACCAACTTCAAAGGAAATACCACATTTTTTAGCCTCATCTCGGGCCGCTGGCGTTATGATAGTGTCTGCGTCAACATAACAAATCGTTTGCCCAGCTTCATGGCAGTCAGAAATATCTTTTGCAACAACTAATTTTGCCATTTTCTCTCCTTTATATTAGGAAAAACGTTCTTTTTTCCCGTTTTGCTTTTTTATTTCATCGTAATTTTCATCAATGATACCAATAACAGCAGCATCAACAGGCATCTGATCGTCTCCCATCATTCGTCTGGCCGCTGTCCCAGTAGTGACAATGACGCGATCGCCAATACCAGCACCAATCATATCTACTACCACCAAAAGTTCGCCTGCCTTACTGCCACCTTTTACTTCAGCGAGTAAAAACTTGACACCACTTAACGCATCGGACTTTCTCGTAGCCCAAATCGTATCTACCAATTCTGCAACTAGCATATTTCCTCCTTAATAGATAATTTCTTGACCACAATTCATTGCGATGCCAATCGGTGTGACGAACATTGGATTTTGGGGTTTAAGTGTTTTAATCCCCGTCTCTTTTTCGATAATGGTTTCAATTCCTGTCAAGCAGCTTGTCCCACCTACCAGGTAGATGACTTCCACATCAAAGCCGTCAATTTGTCTTCGAATAATTGAAGCAATCTTTTCTACGACAGGCTTGAGAACTGGGAGTAATTCTTTATGATTTTTTGGGTTGCGTTTATAGGCATCAGCTTCATCTATGCTGATTTGATAGGCTCCTGAAACGACTAATGAAAAATGTGTTCCACCAGTTGCTTCGTCTGCCGCCTTCACAACTTTACCATCTTTTAAAATAGAGATTCCTGTAGTACCACCACCAATATCAACGATTGCACCGTTTTTCAGACCAACGATTGTATTTGCCGCAGTAGGCTCGTCTAATAAGGCAGTCAACTCAAACCCAGCACTTTGAACGACATTCTTTATCGCTCCACCATCCAACATATCTGTACCAGGTGGGATAGCTGCTGCCGCATATAACAGTTCGGTATCTAGTTGTTTTTCCAATTTTTCTTTTAATTCTCGTACAATACGAATTGCACCGATATAGTCCACTACCATGCCATCACGAATGACACTAGCTGGTTGATGGGCCCCGGCTACAATATTTTTTTGATCGTCTAAGACAACTAGGACTATGTAAGCCGTCCCCAAGTCAACACCGGTAAAGTAGGTGCTGCTTTTGGACTTAATTGGCTTTTTCTCCGCCTTTTCAAAGTCTGATACGTATTGGTCACATGTTTTCGGCAATACTTCAGGCATCCTGTTTGACCTCCTCGCTCTTGTTTAGATAATAAGCAATCAATTGCTCTAAGCGCTGAACAACCTCTGGCAGACTAGCTTGTGCTGCAATATCAAGCTGTTCAACCCAAGCATCCAATCGGAAATAAATCGGATAGAGTCTGGTCAATACGCGTCCCTTGTTGGTCTGTAAAAACATGCCAACTGTCGATAAATTTCCTATAACAGCCGTTTTGTCCATCTGCACTGCTTCAGTATTCACCATCGTAATCGGTGGTAAACTACAGCTTTCATTTGTCAGTGCAAGTGCTAAACAACGTTCGATGATTTTAAGTTCTTCTGCTAACGGCATATCCGTACCGGCTAAGTCATAAGCTGTTTTTAGTAGTTCACAGCGAATCGCAAACCATTCAGCTTGACGAAATGTCGCAGGCTGAGCACAGCATTCTGCTTGTCCCTCTTCTTTTTGTAAAGATAGACCAGTACTATTTCTCCTCTTTTGAACCTGCTCGTTTGCATCGATTATCTTAATCTTACGGTCTGCAAGAAAAGTTCTTGCTCCGGGAGTTAATCTCGTATTTTTCTGGATAGTAAAGGTATCGAAAGGAAAATTATGATACTCAACACGTAAATCATCTTCGGTCAGAAATTTCATAAACTCCCTCTTTCATTTAAACTCAAACTGCTTAGAGCAGTTTCTTCGTCAAATCCCTACTGTCCCATATAAGTTATACAGTTCTTTAAACTGTAGGGGTTTATAATAGACCTCTGTAAATTTCCTCAATATCAGCAACTGTGACGGAACGAGGATTTGTTGGTGTACAAGCATCTACAGCTGCCCGTCGTGCCATTTCAGGAATCATTTTTTCAAACTCAGCAGGATTTATTCCCAATTCCTTAACGGTTGTAGGCATATCCATTTTTTTCATCAACTGAGTAATAGCATAATTCAAGGCACGTACACTTTGTTTTGCTGTTGTACCATATATATTCAATGTATTAGCTACTTGCGCATATCGTCTAGCAACAGCTGTATCACGATCTGCTTCAAGCGATGCATTGAATGAAATAATGTGAGGTAACAATACTGCGTTTATTCGACCATGTGGTACATGGAAAAACGCTCCAATCGCATGAGATAAACTATGACAAATTCCTAAACCTGCATTATTAAATGCAATTCCCGCAATCGAAGATGCATTGTGCATTTTCTCACGCGCTATTTGGTTTTTCCCATTTTTATATGCTTCTACAATGTAGCGGAATGTCAAGGCTAATCCTTTTTCTGCACATGCATCAGAAAAATCTGTTGCACGTTTTGAGACATAGGCTTCTAAACAATGAGTCAGTACATCCATTCCAGTATCAGCTGTAATTGCTGGTGGAACACTCATCGTAAAAGCAGTATCAAGGATAGCAACATCGGGAACAAGTGAATCATCAACCAAAGCATATTTTTCATTGCTTTTTGGATCCGATATAACTGCAAATGAGGTATTCTCGCTTCCGCTTCCACTTGTCGTTGGAATGGCAACCATGATTGGTTTAGCAACTTTCTCTGACTCAGTATAGACCCGAATAACAGCCTTGGCCGCATCCATCGCAGAGCCTCCACCTACTGCGATAACAGCATCTGGTTTAAACTCTCTAATTTCAGCAACACTCTCAGATACTACTTCAATGGTGGGATCTGGCACCACTCGTGAAAAGACTCTATGGACAGCCCCCATTTCATTTAAGCAGTCCAACACACCCTGAATCATATTACTTTTTTCAACAAAAGGATCGCAAATGACATAGGCTTTAGTGATGGACAACTTTCCAATTTCTCTTGTAGATCCCGAACCAAAAATAAATTTCGGACCTACAGTAAATTCTTGTATGTTCATTGATTACCTTCTTTTACCTTTTCCAATTTATGTAACAAATATTGGAGTTCTTCTTGAATATTGAGGTCCAACTCATAAATCACATCTACTTTCGCTTCTGTCAGTTCCCTATGACAGTCTAGTAGCTGCTCCCTATCTTTATCTTTTTGACCAATGACCACACCAACCGTCGGGATTCGAAAACTTTTCGCAAAATTTGGCGGATACATCCTTGACTTTCGCTCAGAATGCAATACCATCAATACCCCATAAGCATTTTGCTGGGTCGATATGATGTGTTTCTTCATCCCAGGACTCCTCAGATAGGACTCCGGAATGAGAATGCATTCGTTATAGTAAATAATCGAACTAATAAACTGTAGTTGCTGGTTCCCTTCCAGCTCTTTTACAAGTTCCTTCTTGCTACTATGGTCTGGTCCAATCACTAATAGTCGTTTTTTCATGAGCGTGTTAGCGGAACTACTGCAAAATCCAGATTTTCTTTAAAATAATCTACAATGCTCTGCAAGGCAGTCTCCACACTCTGAACATCTCCGCTGAACATCACAGACCCTGTAAACCGGTCTACAAAGCAAATATCAACGTCTGCTGCCTTACCTGCTATATCAGTTGCAATAATCGCTGTTTCGTATGGGGTCAACGCTAAAATGCCAATTGCTCCTCCATGAGAAACACCGAGACTGTCATATACCGCACGAATTGGAGCAGCAATAACATGAGCCAAGGTAATCTGTTTTCCTGGAACAGATTCTTGAATGATTCGATTTATTTTTTCTGTCTTATCAGTCAGCATGTTCCCTCCTTCAACAGATTAGTGTTTTACAACCGTTACCGGAAATTGATAGGATAAAATATAACTTTCTATTCTGTCCAAATCGTATTGACTCAAAGAAGGATCACCCTCAATCTTGTACTCCATACCAAGCTGGTAATATTTATTAACCCCTAGTTTATGGTATGGAAGCAAGTCGATTCCCTGAAAATTAGGATAATCTTTATACGGAAGTAAAAATTCAACAATGGCTCGGATTTCCTCTTCACTATCATTGATACCTTTTAGCATCGGCATCCGAATTTTTACATTATGACCCGCTTCTAGGAGTGAAATCAGATTTTTTAAAATGCGTTCATTTCCTACACCAGTCCACTCATTGTGCTTCTTTGAATCCATGTGTTTCAAATCAAACAGAAATAAGTCTGTGTACTCAGCGACTCTCATGACAACTTTATTCGGTACATACCCTGCAGTTTCTACAGCAGTATTTAATCCATCATGCTTACAAGCCTGTAATAGAGCTACAGCTCCTTCCGCTTGAGCAAGACATTCACCACCTGATAAAGTTACCCCTCCTCCTGACATTTCATAAAAAGCATCATCCTCATGGATAATCTCCATTATTTCAGAAATCGTTTTTGATTCCCCTGCAACAGAGATAGCACCTTCTGGACAGCCATCGATATCCTCCTTAGTTGGAAACCTTTTATTATATTTTCGGATGTCAATCGGATGCTCTTTGTCTGCATAATCAAACGGAATTGGATTTGCTTGATTCTTATAAGCAAAGCAAATTTTTCCTAGAGGACAGGTTGATGCACAGGAATTATAAGGTTTACACAAGGTTTCCTTGTACATTACATTAGAACCAAACTCTAAGCCTTCTGGATTTGCGCACCACTTACAACGCATTGGACAACCTTTGAAGAAAACAATCGTCCTAATCCCAGGACCATCATAGAGGTTGTACTTTTGAACATTAAATACATTAATTCGAGTCTCATGTTTTTTTCTTGATACTACCACTATCTGTTTCTCCTATTAAGGTTGTAGTAGTTTTTAATGGGAATAAAAACTACTACAACTTCTCAATGATTCTTGTTAAAGTTTGACACAAAGCCTTTCTTTATTAAATACTACACAATACTGTACGTGAAATAATTTCGTCCTGTACATCTTTACACAATTCAACAAAGAAGGCACTATATCCCGCAACACGAACGATTAAGTCACGGTATTTCTCTGGATGTTGTTGTGCATCAAGCAAAATCTTGTTATCAAGATAGTTAAATTGCATTTCACCATTACCGAGGATACTAGCTGTTCTCAATAATGTAATCAAGCTTTCTTCCCCTTGAGGAGTATCAAGCAAGCCTGCCATAATCTTGAAGTTATGCACCATACCAATATTCATATTTTCATTAGCCATCTTAGAAACGGACTTAATAATCGCTGTAGGACCTTTTGTATCCATACCATGGTCTGGTGAGATACCATCTGATAGTGGTGTCCAAGCACGACGACCTGAAGCAGATGCTCCTGTAATTTGTCCTAAAGGAGTATTGTTTGAAATAGACAATGTACCATGACTCAATACTGAGTAAAGTGTCCGGTATTTACGGTGTTCTTCTTCTGTAAATTCAACAATATCTGAAGTAAAGTAGTCAACGTAGTCATCGTCGTTACCATATTTTGGTGCTTCAAGACAGTCTTTTCTGATTTGATCGTATCCTTCAAAGTCAGCAACTAAAGCTCTGTTCAATTCTTCCAACGTATATTTCTTATCTTCAAAGACTAATTTCTTAATAGCAGCCATTGAGTCTGCATAGTTAGCAAGACCTGACCAAACAACACCAGGACCGAAGTTATACATAGCACCACCAGCTTTAACATCTCGTCCATGCTCCATTGTTCCTTCATACATCATAGACATTAATGGAACAGGCGCTAGTTCACGTTGTACACGTTGTGAAATAACTGTCATAACAGAAGTCCATTTTGTAACATATTTAATTGTTTCTTTGACTGCTGCTTCAAATTCTTCAAAAGTCTTGTATTGACTAAGTGGTCCCATATCAGGTGTAACAGGTTTTCCATACCAAAGTGGCACACCACGGTTCAATGTTGTTTCAATCAATAGTGGCCATTGGGTATAAGCTGTTGATGTCCATTGGTAAAGGCGACCAGATTTTTGTGGTTCTACACATCCCATGAGACAGTAATCACGCGCATCTTCCATTGACACACCTTTTGCCAACATCATCTTAATATGGCTATCATCGAAGTGACAAGCTGGGAATCCGAGACCTGCACGAACAACATCGACAATCTTTTGTAAATATTTACGTGGTGATTTATTGTTGATACGAGCTGCCAACGTAGGTTGGTAAACTTTCACATGGCGAATCGCATCCATCAATAGATAGGTTAAATCATTTGTCGCATCGCGTCCTTCACGAGTTACACCACCCACACACATGTTAACGAATGGTTGGTAACCTGCGAAGAATTTAGAAGAGCCTTCCGATGTCAACCACATCATTTCAGACATCTTAATGAACATAGATCCTGCGATTTCAAATGCTTGGAAATCGTTCATGCGACCTTCTTCAATATCCTTCTTGTAGAATGGATACATGTATTGGTCTACACGACCAATTGAAAGACCTGTTTGGTTTTCTTCACAAAGAAGCAAGTGTTGAATTGTTACTAAGTACTGCATTGCTTCCCAGAATGTTTCTGGTTTGTGTGCGGGTACATTGGCATTTACACGAGAAATCATTTCCAATTCAGCTTTACGTTTTGGATTTGTTTCCTTGCTTGCTAGTTGTGCTGCGTATTCAGACATCCGTTTAGCGTAGATGATAACACCTTCTGCTGTTAAGATTTGTCCTTTATAGAAGTAAATCTTTTCAAGGTCATCTGGATTTCCATAATCTAATTCTTCTAAATGAGCTTTTGCTTCTTCAATGACGTCTAGCATACCTTTTTTCATACCAACAACGTCATAACCAGGGTTAGAGTCACCACCACCAGATTGTGCATGGTATGAACAGTCTGACACAAATGATTCACCTGATAATTCCCATGCTCCTGCTTCGCGATATTGTGATTCACACGCTTCATCAACAGATTTACCAGTCCAATATGGGAAGATTTCTTCTACCAATATTTTCTTGTTTTCTTCTGATAAATCATATGGGTCTTGTGGGCGAGTTGATACAGTATCTAATTCATCTCGAAGCCAACGCCAAGAGATATCTGGTGAGAAAGCTCCCCAGCGAGGTCCACCATTTGGTGCACCAACTAATAATTCATTGTCTTGAATGACAAGTGGAGCATTTTTACAAAATTCTTTGAAAGCTGTACCACGAAGAACTGCTTTAGGCATTCCTTCATTTTCTTTTGATACACGAGTTAAATTAATAGCACGAAGCAAAGAAATAGTTGGACGAGCACTCAAATATTGATCTTTTAAAGCTTGTAAACGAGGGGTGATACCGTTTGGTATTTCTGTTCCCTCACTTGCCAATACTGGAGCTGCATCTGGTTTTGTAATATCACCTGACACACTTTGAAAAATTTTAGCAAGTGATGCGCGTTCCGCATCGCTCAATTGTTTGGTTGCTTCTTGTAATTTAGCTGTAAATTCTTGCATATCCATGTTAGATACTTCCTCTCTTTCCTTAAAACTAGGAAATCTTTATGTTGTTATTTTAAAACCGACTTGACGGGTATAAGTCCAACTCTTAGGTGTCATGTTCTCTGAACTATAACCTCGTCCTGTTGTAATTCCTCCCAAAATCAATGATGGGGAGAAATTAGATGTAATTCCCGTCGCTGCACAAACCGTTGGAGCATTGACAACGATGCGTCCAACCGATTTTACCGTTGCAAATTCCCGAATCACTTTCCAATCTTTCGAATGAATGGTAAGGGTATGCCCCATCTTCAACTCTGCTAATAGACTCATACATTTGATACAAGCCAAGGTCCAATCTGGTTCTAAATAAACCAAGATAATCGGACAGAGCAACTTCTGATTAAAGAAGTCTTCTTCATTCATATAATCTTGTAGAGATACGAGAACAGTTGTTGTTTCCGGAATCGTAAACCCTGCCATTTTAGCTAGCCAAACAGCAGATTTACCAATATAAGAATTTGTAATATTCTTCTGTGAACGTTCCAAAAACTCTCTCAGCTTCTGTGTTTCAGATTCATCTAATATATAGGCCCCGTTCTCTAGCATGTACTGCTTTATTTGATCGGCTATCACATTTTCAGTAACCAGAAACTGTTCTGCTCCTGGTAAAATCCCATTATGAAAACTTCTGGAATGAATTACATCTTTCACGGCCTGCTCAATATCTGCTGTACGCTCGATAAATACTGGACCAGACGATTCCCCTCCATAAATTAAGGGCGTGTTTGTTTGAAATTGATCTGTGATATATTCAGGACAACCGATATTGACAATCAGTGAAACTTTATCACTTTTCAAAACTTCCATGATTCCTGAATCCGTAATAATTTCAGCAATCGCAATGCTTCCTTCGGGAAAACCACATTTTTCTGATAAGGCAATGAGACATTTAAAACCGTCAATTGTTGCGGATTTTGAACGTTTATTAGCAACGACAACCAAAGCATTCCCGGATTTCATTGCTAATAATACTAAATTGACCAACAAAGAAAACGTCGGATGAGATGGCAGAACTGCTACAACGACTCCCAAAGGGACACCAATTTCAATCAGTTTGTCATCCACATCGCCATTTATGATTCCTACATAGGATTCTTTTTGCAGAGTCTCTTGAAAACGTTGAAGAAATTGATGGCACAAAAATTGCTCATCTTCCTCATTCCCATAATCATTTCCTGTAATAAAATCCGAAATATAGTTGTCTGCTTCTTTTTGCAAAGCTGTTATAAAAGAGGCACTATATTCATCCAATTCACTTTGACTGAGCTTTTGTAATTGAACAAAAGACATTTGAGCATTCAGAAGCAGGTTTCTTGTTTCTTGAATCGAATCTAAATCTTTGTCAATATATCTCATGTGCAACTCACTCTCTTGTTCTTATGATTCTTCTGGTAACAGAACAGATAGAGAATACCGATCAATGATTTTTCGCAAATCTTCATGCGGTCCTGGGATAACCACGTGGCTGTATACCTCTGTACCCATTTTTTCCACCGCTTTGACACCAGCATCCACTGCTGTTTTACATGCTTCTGTCTCTCCTTGTACAATGACTGAGATATAGCCAGAAGCGGTATTTTCATAACCAACTACATCGACTTCAGAAGCTTTTACCATTGCATCTGCTGCTTCTAGTGCAAAAACCAATCCAAATGTCTCAATAGCTCCTATTGCTTGATATCTTTCCATGACTTTCTCCTTTAGCAGTTGTCAATATCATGCACTGAAACAATGTCCCCAACAGTAGGGATTGGTCTTGGCATAACGTTATGAGATGTTAGTTTTCCAATCGCTGCTGCCGCGCGTGCCCCTGCTTCAACCGAAGCTTCAACTGCTGCAACATCTCCGACAACCATGATTGTAACTAATGTTGAACCAACATTCTCATAAGAAACTAGTTTGACGTCACTCGCCTTTAACATCTTGTCGCAAGCCTCTAATGCTGGAACCAATCCAACAGTTTCGACCAGCCCCAAGGCTTGTCCACCACGATATCTCATGTTGACTTACTCCTTTTATTTTCTAAACTCTTTTGCAATATATTTTTCTGCTGCTGCTTTTCCATCTTCAGTGATTTTATAGTGAATCCGTAAATCCCCACTTTCATCCAAATCATATCCAGATTGTTCCAGATAGCCATTACATTCTAATGACATCAAATGTTCTAAAAATAGTTCTTCGGTAAATTGTTTTTCACTACCATATTGTGATTTTAAAGCTGACATAACTTGTTTCACATCGGCTTCGCTAACGCTATCCATATAATTCAGTACGGCTGTTCTTGCTGGTAATAAACGCATCTTCTATACCTCATTTTTTCTAAAGAAATCGAGTGGATTTGTTGTTACTAAAATCGCTCCCAAGATAATGGTGATTGAACCAATTACAATCGATGGAGTTATTGGTTGATCTAGGAATAAGATACTCAACAAAACTCCCCAGAAAGCATAGGTAATATTGAGGGACATTCCAACTGCTGTACCGACCATTGCGTTTGAACGATACCATTCTGTGTAGGAAATTCCAACAAGTGTACCAGAAACTAATAATAGAGCAATCAACAATGGTGAACTGAACATACTAGTAAATAGTCCAGTAGCACCGATTAGCGGTACGATAACGACCATCTGTACCAACCCTGAAACAAGTTGACGAAGAGTAACGTTGACTTCTGAGTCAAGAATCGCTCCACCAAAACTAGAGATACATCCTTCCAAGCCCCAGCAAATTGCCGCAAACAAAGCTAAGATGATACCAAGAGTAAAGTTTGGAGCACCGTCAGGTTTCACCATGTTAATGATAATCGCACCGATAATACAGAATACCATTCCCCCAACAACGCGAGCGTTGATTTTTTGTTTTAAGAAGATAGCTGCAAAGATAGCACCAAAGGCTGCCGTTGTAGCTGAAATTGGAATAGCAAAGGCACCAGCAAGGTAAAGACCAACGAGATAGGCACCATTAGCTACTGGACCTCCTAAAATATAGCCCAAAAGCATAATTTTACCAGGTTTTGTTGCAAGACTTCTCGCTAGTTCATGGAACTTACCTGTCCTTATAACATTGAGCAACAAAACACAACCACCTAGAAAATCATTGATTGCCCCCATAACAAATGGTGCTGCTAAGATACCAACAGCGGACTTTAAGGGATCAAATCCTTGGACAATTATGATTAGAAATGAGTATAGTCCATAAAACAAACCAGAAATGGCACCACTTCGTATTCCCGAAGTATGAAATTTCTTTGTTGTTGCAATCATCTTCTGATGTGCATCCAATTGACCTATGTTTTTGGTATGTTGTTCCATAAAATCCTTACCTCTCATCCATTTACTATAAGTGATACCTACCTATTTTTTGTTAGGTAAAATTGTTTCCACTTCACCGTGTGGTCGTGGAATAACGTGAACAGAGATGAGCTCTCCAATACGTTGTGCTGCCGCAGCACCCGCATCAGTAGCTGCCTTTACAGCTCCTACATCTCCACGTACCAGAACAGTGACTAAACCGCCTCCTACATGTTCTTTCCCGATTAAAGTAACATTTGCTGCTTTAACCATTGCATCGGCTGCCTCAATAGAGCCAACCAAACCCCTTGTTTCAATCATCCCTAATGCTTCGGAACTCATGATAACACCTCCGTTTTATATATTTTTATACTGTATAATAATGGCTCTATGAGCCTACAATAGGACGTGAAGCATTTACAATGCTTCTGTAATAAAGTTTTGTTTAAACAATAAGGATATAAGCTTAAGATCACCTATTTAAGATAATTGTAAGCCTTTCCACAAGGGGAAAGTCAACTGTTTTCCGCAATATTTTAAGGTTTTTACCAAAAAAAGATAGCAGAAGTACGTAATTTTTATCACAAACCTTTATACGTCAATGTAATCGCTTTCTCTCTAATGAATTCTGAATTTTTTAATAAAATTAGAAGGAAAAATCTTTACCTAAAATACTCGATAGAAAAAACTTCTTTTCACAAAAAAACCTTCCCCTTAAAGGAAAGTTTTTAGAGCAAATAAAATTAGTTCATATTTTTTTAGGGAGAGTGACTAGTAAATAACATAGGATACAAAAGAAGGGAGTGAGACTCAATCGATATTTCGCAGAAATCGATTTACCTCATTTCTTTATTTCTAGGTTCGGGCTAGACGAATCCACTGGATTCGTTTCCGCTCACCCCCGCAAGGTTGATGCGATTTGTAGAATGTTGATTTATCAACGTTTTACAAATCCGACAATCCTCGCTTTCGAATTTCTAGGCTCAGGTATCAATAGACACTCCCCTGATTATTGATATGCGTCAAACTGTTAAAGCTGTAAAAGAAACGAGGCTGGACACTTTTGTCTCAGCCTCCTCGTCATTTCAGAATTTTAAACATTCATATAGTAGCTAACTGCCTTATCAGGACCTTTCTTCCCCCACTAGACTAATGAAGTATTTCATTATGAGTTACTGTTGGAATAATGATTTCTGTAACAAATTCATTGCTATTTTGAGTCACCCAGTAATCAATCACATAACGTTCATAACATTCCGATTTCAACGTATGATGACAAGCATTTGCGTAGTCCACCATTTTTTGATAGGTTTCTTCGATTTTGTCTAATGGTCCAATGTGGTAACTACTCAGTGCCATAAAGCCACCAAAACTTGAAAAATCAGAAGATTCAGGATAACAATGCTGTAAAATTGTTGCAGTTTTTGATTGTCCAGTCATTTTCTCCTGATAGGAATCATACTTTAAAATCACTGGACCTGATACTTCCAATTGTCTATCTTTCAAAAACTTTGTCCACTCAAGATTGATAATCGATTCCTTATAATTATACTTGTACAATTGTTCTATCTTACAGTAGTTTCTCTCTTCATGATAGTATTTAAGACTGATAACTTGACTTGCCAGACCAGCATTGATTTGAGCTTGATTTTGTAAGCACATTTCTCCTTCAATGATTAACTGAAGCCAATCATCCACTGATGCAAGAGAGACTAGCAACTCTTCTCTTTTTGCTTTGATTTCCTCTCTTCTTTCCTTCAACAAATGGTAATGATTTGAACAACCTGCTAGTGAGATGAGTCTTTTTATCTGCTTTAGGTCCAACCCGACTTGTTGATAATACTTAATCACAGGGATTAACAACAGCGTTTCTTTGTCATAATAGCGATAACCAGTTTCCTGTGAAACTAATTTCGGTTGAATCAGCTCCAAACTTTCATAATAACGCAAAGCCTTTGCTGATACACCACATAAATTTGCTGCTTGACCAATGGAAAATAATCTATCTTCTGTCATCATAAACCTCCTCTGCTCAAAAATTTTCTATAGTTCCCTAAAAATCATTTGTGACAGCGCTATCAAACTAGGGATGGTTATATTGTATTATACTAAAAAAAAAAAGCAATTTAAAACTTAAATAACTCGACAATATACCCCTCCTTAAAAATAATGGTCGGATACTGTTTTGAAAATTACTTCCTTCAAACATAGAAAATAGTTGAAGCATGGAAATGATGATTATAAAAACGAGGCTGGACTGTCTGTCCGGCCTCGTTTATCAAAGTTAAAAAAGCAGATTGGCACACCTGATGTCGTTTAAAACAATTCTTTATAAAACGCGATGGTTTCTTCAAGCGTTGGCATAAAAGGATTGCCTGGTGCGCAAGCATCAATTAAGGCATTTTTAGAAAGGTATTCAAAGTCAAATTCGTCTTCTTTGATATCTAATTCTGTTAGCTTTTTCGGAATGCCGACTGTTTCAGATAGTTTTTCAATTTCTGAAATAGCATAATCAGCACACTCTTGGTCTGTCTTTCCTTCAGTATGAAGTCCAAAGGCTTTTGCGACATCACGAAATGCTGCTGGTACTCGTTTGGCATTCTCTCGCTCAACGACAGGCAAGAGCATGGCACAACAAACTCCATGTGGAAGGTTGTAAACAGCTCCTAATTGGTGCGCCATTGAATGGACATAACCTAGCCCAGCATTGTTAAAGGCCATTCCTCCAAGGAAAATTGCATGTACCATTGACTCACGTGCTTCAATGTCGTGACCATTTTCAACAGCACGAGGAAGATATTCTTTGATTAACTCAATTGCTCCAATAGAGAGTTTCTTGGTTACTCCATAAGCTCCCGGTGTGACCAGCGCTTCAACTGCGTGAGTCAGTGCATCCATTCCTGTTGCTGCTGTTAGTGCTGCTGGTTTTGATAACATCAGCTCTGGATCATTGACTGAAATGAGAGCCAAGCTATTTTTATCCACCATAACCATTTTGACCTTGCGCTCTTCATCGGTAATGACATAGTTAATCGTGATTTCAGCCGAAGTTCCAGCCGTCGTATTAACAGCAACTACAGGTAAACCTTTCTTTTCAGACTTATGAAGCCCTTCGTAATCTTGTGGTTTCCCGCCATTGGTCGCCATAATCGAAATACAGCTTGCAGCATCTTGAGGCGAACCTCCACCGACTGAAATAATGAAATCACAACCATTTTCTTTCAAGGCTTGAAGACCGTCTTCAACATTCTTACAAGTTGGGTTAGGTGCAACATCACTGAAAATCACATATTCGATAGCTGCCTCGTCTAGCGGTTTTGTTACCTTTTCTAAAATATCACTGGAGCGGATAAAATTATCTGTCACCAAGAGTGCTTTTTGGTAGCCAAGTTCTTTGACATAACTACCAACTTCTTGAACACAGCCTCGACCAATTAAATTGACTGCTGGTACGTACAATGTTGCCATAATATTTCTCCTTTTACACCTCTATTTTCAACTACATTTAGTAAAACAATTCACACGATATTCTTTCTATTGTTAGATTTTGTTTAACAACCTGTATCACTGGCTAATCTAAAAATCCTTCATGTGGTGTTACGCCAAATGCTTGAGCCAACTCTTTTAATTGTTGGTCTGTAATTTCTTGTCTTACTACACCACCCTGAGCACCTACCTGGCTGTAAATCATAGCCGCTTTTTCAATCACTTCGACTAAGCCGTACGTTTCATCAAGGGATACACCTGAAGCAAACAGTCCATGATGTGGCCAGATAACTGCTTGAAATTCACTCATCTTCTCAGCTGTTGCCTGACCAATTTCACGGGTTCCTGGTGTCATATAAGGAATAACACCGATACCTTCTGGGAAAACGACTAGAGATTCAGCCTGCATTTTCCAGAGCAAGCGTGATAAATGTCGCTCCTCTAGCACCTGCGTAAAGGTAAGGGCAATGAGATTAGTTGGGTGGCAATGAAAGACAACACGCTGTTCTGGGTTGACTGTTAAGCGTTCCATGTGGCTCATCAAGTGGCTTGGAAATTCAGATGTCGGCTTTCCTCCGTCTGCAAATCCCCACAGCAAATGCGCCTGCTGTCCATCCTCTGAAATTTGTACCAATCCCAAGTCTAATTCCGGTTGATGGATAATATTTCTAAAATAACGACCAGTCCCTGTTACGAGGTAATAAAAGCCAGCTAAGTTAGAAGCATCAAAACCGAGTTCAAAGCTACGGATGACTTCTTTATTATCTTCATAACCTGCCACTTCTTCTGGCAAGACACGAACAGAAACATTCCCACCATTGCGCTCATCCCAGTAGCGTTCGTAGGATTCACGGGTTACTTCACACATTTTTTTGACAATTGCTGAATCGACAAATTTCATCTTTTTCCTCTTTCTAATTATCGTTTATTGAGTATGTCTTCTTCGTATTCCTTTACTTTTTTTAGCCAATCAAGACCAATAGGAACCCCGTTTTTCTCGCAGAAATAATTCCAGACATCTGCATAAGGGAAATCTTTTAATTCTTCTGTATAAGCCAAACGGGAAGTGAAATCAAATTCATTTTCCATATTCTTTAAATCTTGCGTTGGTTCAAGCAGCGCTTTTAAGAGTGCTTTTTGGGTATTTCGAGTTCCCACAACCCAAGCTGCAATCCGATTGATGGTCGCATCAAAGAAATCTAAACCAATGACTGCCTTATCAAGAAGGTCATTACGCACCAATTCTTTTGCGATATCTTGCAATTCATCATCCATAATCACAACATGGTCAGAATCCCAGCGAACTGGACGAGAAACATGGAGCATAATCCCCTTTCCAAATAAAGCTAAAGCAGATAATTTGTTGGAAATCACTTCTGTCGGATGAAAATGTCCTGCATCAAGAAGAATCATTTTACCGCGAGTCAAGCCATAACCCATATAAAATTCGTGAGAACCTACAGTATAAGCCTCTGCACCTAAACCAAACAATTTGCTTTCAACTGCATCTTGTGTATAGCGTTCATCCAACTCTTCGCTAAAAATCTCATCGAGAGAGTCCATCAAACGTTTCCGAGGGGCAAGGCGATCGACAGGATTGTCCTTGAAGCCATCTGGCACCCAAAAGTTATTGTAACAAGTTTGTCCTAGTTCACGTCCCATGTATTCTGCAATTTTTCGACTGCGTTTTCCATGTTCAATCCAGAAATGACGAACGTCCCTATCAGGGTGTGAAAGAGTCAATCCCTCTTTCATCATAGGGTGTGAGAAGAATGTCGGATTAAAGTCAAGACCTAGACCTTGTTCCTTTGCCCAATTAACCCATTTTTCAAAGTGACGTGGTTCTAATTCATTTAAATCAACTTGTTCATCTGTATCTAAATAGATTGCATGTAAATTCAACTTGTGCTTACCTGGGATAAGCGAATAGGCTTTTTCTAAATCCTGACGGAGCTGATCAGGTGTGCGGGCCGCTCCAGGATAATTTCCTGTTGACATAATTCCCCCCGTCAATTCACCATCAGGCGATAAGAAGCCTTTCACATCATCTCCCTGCCAGCAATGCATGGAAATCTTAACTTGTTGTAATCGTTCAAGTGCAGCATCTGTATCTACTCCGATAGCTGCATAGCGTTCTTTTGCTATTTGATAACGTTCTGCGACTGTTGTCATTTCTGTTCTCCTTTTTTATTGTTGTGGTTGAAATAGTTGAAAAGTCATACTCTCCTCTAACCAAGTACGAGCCTCGGCTAAATTTGCAAATTCACCTTGACTAATCATCTGTACCAAGAGATTGCCAATTGCTGTTGCTTCACTCGGACCCGCAATCACAGTTCTCTGAATACAATTCGCAGTTAACTGATTAAGCAACTGCACATTTGATCCTCCTCCGACAATATGGAGACAGTCAAAGTGCTTGCCAGTTAGCTCTTCTAATCTCTTAAATTCCTTAGCATATAAAGTAGCGAGATTGGAGTAGACACACATCACCAATTCTCCCAACGTTTCTGGAACTTGCTCACCGTGTTCATGGCAATAGGCTTGAATTTCTTGAACCATACTGTGTGGATTGGTAAAACGGGGGTCGTTCAAGTCGACAGTTTGCAAAAATGGTTTGACGTGACTTGCAGCTTCTGCCATTTCTTGGAACGAGTAAGCTCCCTCATATTCTCTTGCTATTTCTTGAATGCACCACATGCCAGTGATGTTTTTTAGGAAACGGTAGGTCTGATAAGCTCCCCATTCATTGGTGTAATTAGCCTGATAAGCTTCTTTCGTGACAATTGCTTCCTCATTTTCTGTCCCAATCAAGGACCAGGTTCCACTAGAGATATAGGCCCATTGTTCTGTAATAGCCGGTACACCGACCACCGCAGACGCTGTATCATGGGTTGCTACTGCAATTACATCCACATCTGGCAACTCATATCGAGCATGATGTTCTGGCAAGATAGTTCCAATTACTGTTCCACTTTCTACCAAATCTGGAAATTTTGAGACTGGAAGACCTAGAATTTCTAGTAATTCCTCATCATACTTTCTATTTTCGCTATTCAACAATTGAGTTGTTGAGACATTACTCACTTCACCCAGCATTTTTCCAGTCAAACAATAGGCGATATAGTCAGGGATGAGCAGGATTTTATCCACTTGCTCTAGTAATTCTTGGCTTTCAACCGCCAACTGATATAAGGTATTAAAGGCCAAAAACTGAATACCCGTTTTTTGATAAATGACGTCTCTAGGAATCTTTTGGAAAACTGTTTCCATAGCGCCGTTTGTTCGATGATCACGGTAAGCAATTGGCTGAGCCAGTAAATTACCCTGCTTATCAACTAAACAATAATCAACTGCCCAGGTATCAATACCTAACGTTGCTTTTTCGATTCCTTTTTGTTTGATTTTCTCCAATCCAACAAAAATATGCTCGACCAATTGTGTCACATTCCAACGGTCATACCCATCTTCTTTACGAAAATGATTGGGAAAACGATGAATCTCTTCTAATTCTAATTGATGCGTTTTTCTTGCAAGGATGACACGTCCACTTGAAGCGCCAATGTCAACAGCAATATGATAGGTCATCTTCACACCTGCTTTCTAAAACGTTTACAATACTATTAAACAATAATCTTTTTTATGATACAATATCAATAGATAAGATAAAGTGTATCAAATTTACAGGCAGGAGAAACTAGATGACTTCCCTAGATGAATTGTTATTTCAAGAAACCAAGCACGAAGCAAAGCAAAAAGAAACAGGTTTTATTGCAGATTATTTAGATACCGAACTATTAAAGCCAAACAGTACACCTAGACTATCACAGCATTTTTTCTTCCAAAATAAAGATGTTTTCATGAGTAAACATAGCCGCTATGCTCCTTATCCAGAGCATACACACCAATTTCTCGAGTTAAATTATGTTTACAAAGGGACTTGTCGACAGGTGATTAACGGGACAGAACAGCAATTACGGGAAGGAGACCTACTACTAATGGATGTCAACAGCCGCCATTCAATCGAAAGTTTAGGAGAAAAAGATATCCTTATCAATCTTCTCTTTCGCAATCAAGATATTTCCTTGGAATGGTTAGGACAGTTGCAGGGGGAACAAAGTCTGCTCTATCAATTTCTCTTGTCAGATGCTTCCGCTAATTACCAACGGGATAATTTCCTTATCATCTCGACAAGTAATCAACCACAACTACAAGCCACTCTTCATAATATGATGACAGAGTATTTCCTACCCCAATCTTTTTCCCAACAAATTATCAGTCAGTATCTACCAATTCTATTTTACGAACTGGCGCGCTGTCTCCCTCGTATCACAGAAAAGGAGCTCCAACTAGAAGAAACTCCTTATCTGAAGGTACTAAAAATTATTGACAAGGAATTTGCGACTATCTCGCTACATGAACTTGCTGAGCGTTTAAATTTTAACAAAAACTATCTCAGTAACCTTATCAAAGCTGAAAGTGGTTTCCCACTCACGCAACTCATAAACCAACGAAAACTAATGAAAGCACGTCTCCTTCTCCAATCTACTCATCTCCCCATTCATGAAATTGCTCTTGAAGTTGGTTTTAGTAACAAAACATATTTTTACAAAAAATACAAAGAAACCTTCGGTCATGGACCAAAGGAGGAAAGAGAGAAA
Source organism: Streptococcus marmotae (assembly GCF_001623565.1). NCBI lineage: Bacteria > Bacillati > Bacillota > Bacilli > Lactobacillales > Streptococcaceae > Streptococcus > Streptococcus marmotae. Next base: position 2,036,202 of record NZ_CP015196.1, read on the forward strand.
TAGGGTAATTTTATAATCATGACAACCGTCAAAAGGGGAAACACAGCACATCCAGATGATGTTTCGGACTCCAAAGGCGAATAACCTATCATCAAATACTGGATTATTTGATAAGAAAGGGAGTGGGACAAACCAGGGTGAGCGTAACGTGCTCATCCTGGTTTGTCCCAGCCTTTAGCTATTTTTTAGTTTCTTTTCAACTGTTAAAAAGGACACGAGAACAACAAGGATAGCATAGCAAATTAGTTCAGCTCCTAGGTAACAAAATACCAACATACTGCTCACCATGTCACTTTGAGCGGTGAGACTTGGGTCATAGCCTGCAGAAGATAGTAGACTATTAATAATCCCATTTCCGATACCAGACATCCCAACCATAATTGCGCCGTAAACAGACATAGTCAAGCCGTCACTACGAAAACCATTTTTTAGTTCTAAGTAATCAAGGACATCAGATAAGAGCGCTAAGGTCACATACATGGCTGGAATAGACCCAATTCCTTTTAATACAACACCGACACAGACAATAACGAAGTTATGTACATCAATGAAACTAACTAGTCCACCCAATACAGAAATAATGAGTCCTAAGACGATAGCCTTTTGTTTTCCCAATTTATTGGCAATCGGCCAGGCTACTACCATACCCAATGCTGTCGGTAGTCCCCCAATAAAACCAAGCATCCCCATAGCACTTCCAGCAGCTGCTTCTGTCGTAACTCCTTCAAACATCCAACGACTGTAATAACTCATTGAACCATTTTTAATGAGACCACCTAGCTGGAATAATAAGAAATAAAGAATAATCAGCCACCAATATTTATTCGATAAGCATACTTTCAACTGTTGCATCAATGGAATCGATTTTTCAGATGAAGCTAGTTGGTTTTCTTCTTCCGTAACCCGCTCTCTTGTGAAATAATATTCTAATAAAATACCAACCAATGTTATAAGACAAAGAATACCAATAGCCCAACGCCAATTTTGATAGCTAGCTAAACGATCTAAACTACCGTCATGTTCCACAAAAAGAATATTCTGCAAAAAGATAGGAACCAAGATACTTGCCCCAAGTCCGACAGCAGCTACTCCTGCCGCATTGGACAAAGTAGCCAATAGCCCCCTACTGTTTGAATCTCTGGTTGATAAAGAGACCATGGAACTATGAGAAGTATAAAAGAAGGGGTAAGCTACTGCATAATAAAAGTTGTAAGATAAAGCAATCCAAAGCATTTGAACAATCGGATTTCCTTCTAATGGTAGAGTAAACATCACTAGAAGAGACAGGGCCACTAAAAA